>CAIVZW010000767.1 GCA_903910495.1 uncultured beta proteobacterium | reverse complement strand
GGTGCCGCTATCGCCGGAAACCCTGCTTTTTGGTGCCGGTGATTTGCGCCAGGCGCTTGGCTTGATGGGCGCAGTGCCTTTTGCCGCCGAGAGCTTTGTGCTGATCGAAGCCAGTATTACCGCCTTCAATACCATCGCTGTCGGCCTCATCCTGCGCTGGCTGATTGCCCATACGCGCTGGGCCTACGTCATCGTCCCGCTCTTTCTGTTCCTTGGCCTCGCCGTGCGCACCCTGGCGACCGCCATCCTGATCGGGCCGCAAGAGGCGCTGATCTGGGTCACGCCGGGCGCCCAAATGGGGCTGGGAATCGGTATTCTCATCCTCGCCCTGGCAATTCCACTCCCGGCCACTGCTCGGTTGGTGCTGGCCGCCATGGCACTGATGGCGGGCACTGTGCTGGTCAATATGGCCCCGCCCAATCCCTACTCGCTGGCAGCACTGGCCGCCTGGCGCCAAGGCCACTTTCTCAATTTCAATGGATTAACCCGGCTCGTTGCCACCCTATGGCCCTTCCTGACCCTGCCCTTCCTGCTCCTGACGACACGTCGTCAATAAACTGGCACGCGCTGCCGGCCGACCATGCCGCGCAGCGACTGGGGGTGGATGTTGCGCTCGGTTTGAGCGATGTTGAGGTTGCCGAACGGCTGGCCCGACACGGCCCCAATCTGATGACTGAAGTGCCGGGACTGCCAGCCTGGCGGCGCTTTCTTCAGCAATTGAGCCAGCCGCTGGTGCTGGTGCTGATGGCCGCCGGCCTGACCACCGCCGCGCTTGGAGAGTGGACGGACGCCAGCGTGATTCTCGGCGTCGTGCTGGTCAATGCGATTATTGGTTACTGGCAGGAAGCCAAGGCCGAGGGCGCGCTGGCGGCGCTGGCGCAGAGCATCGCGGCGCAAGTCACGGTTCGGCGTGGCGGCCATCGGCAACGTCTGGATGCCAGCCAACTGGTGCCCGGCGATGTAATTATTCTCGCCGCTGGCGACCGGGTTCCCGCCGATTTACGCTTGTTTCACCAGCGCGAACTGCATATCGATGACTCGATGCTGACTGGCGAGTCGCTGCCGGTGAGCAAGCACATCGAGCCGCTGGCGGCTGATGCACGGCTCGCTGAGCGTGCCAATATGGCTTATGCCGGCACGACGGTGGTGGCCGGGCAAGGTGCCGGTTTGGTGATTGCCACCGGCGACGCCAGCGAAACCGGGCGCATTGCCGGGTTGATTGCGGCGGCGCCGACATTGGTTACGCCGCTGACGCGCAAGATGGCGCGCTTTTCAAATTGGCTGCTGTGGGCGATTGGTGGGCTGGCGCTGCTGACTTTTGCGGTCGGGCTGGCGCGTGGTGAATCGGCCTTTGCCATGTTCATGGCCGCCGTCGCGCTGGCGGTGGGGGCGATTCCGGAAGGCTTGCCGGCTGCGGTCACCGTCACCCTGGCGATTGGTGTGGCGCGCATGGCCAAGCGACGCGCCATCATCCGCCATCTGCCGGCGGTTGAGACGCTGGGTAGCACGACGGTGATCTGCTCCGATAAAACTGGCACGCTGACTGAGAATAAGATGACGGTTGTCGTGTTGGACGTGGTCGGCCACTCGGTCGATTTGACGGAGGAGATGGCCTCTTCCGGCAACATCAAGTACAGCCGCGTTAGACCCGTTGCAGCCTCTACGCCGGAATCCGCCTTGGATCTGCTCTCCGTGGGCGGTGTCTTGTGTAATGATGCCCGAATGATCGAGAAGGGGCAAGGTCAGTATCATACCCTCGGCGACCCGACCGAGGGGGCGTTGGTCGTGGCCGGGGCCAGACGCGGCTTCTGGAAGGAGGACATGGAGGTTGATTTTCCGCGCGTCTCCGAGCTTGCGTTCGACAGTGACCGGAAGCGGATGACCACGGTCCACAAAGTCGTTGGAAAAATGGACGCCTGGGGAATGACGAGTCCGTATCTGGCCTTCACAAAGGGCAGTGCGGATGGGCTGCTGGAGGTCTCGTCACACGTCTGGGTCAACGGGAAGGTTGAAATCCTGGACGAGCAGTGGCGGGGCAGGATTGCCTCCTCCAGTGAAAAACTGGCAGCCCGGGGCATGCGGGTGCTGGGCATGGCCTTCCGTCCGCTCGAGCAGATACCCGCTTCTGCTGCAATCGAACAAGGACTCACCTTCGTCGGCCTGTTCGCCATGATCGACCCGCCGCGCGCCGAGGTCAAAGATGCCGTGGCGCTGACCCATAGCGCCGGGATCCGCACGGTGATGATCACCGGCGACCATCCGCTGACCGCGGTGGAAATCGCCCGGCAGTTGGGCATCTCAGAAAACGGTCTGGTCCTGACCGGCACGGAAATCGAGCGGATGTCCTTCGATGAACTCAAAGCCATGGTCGAGAGCGTCAATGTCTTTGCGCGTGTGTCGCCGGAACACAAAATCAAGATTGTCCAGGCTTTGCAGGAGCGCGGGCAGATCGTCTCGATGACAGGAGATGGCGTCAACGATGCGCCAGCCCTGCGGCGCGCCAATATCGGCGTGGCAATGGGGATCACCGGCACGGATGTTTCAAAAGAGGCCAGCAATCTGGTGCTGCTGGATGACAATTTCGCGACGATTGTGGCCGCGGTGAAGGAAGGCCGTACGATCTACGACAACATCCGCAAGTT
>CAIVZW010000766.1 GCA_903910495.1 uncultured beta proteobacterium | reverse complement strand
ATGAAACCGAGCTCGTGCATGCGGCGCAAGACATATTGCTGGCGCAAACGGGCGCGCTTTGGGTTAACCACCGGGTTGAAAGCAGAAGGTGCTTTCGGCAGTCCGGCCAGCATGGCGACTTCGGCAATGCTCAGATCCTTGAGGGATTTGCCAAAATAAATCTGGGCAGCCGCACCAAAGCCATAGGCACGTTGTCCCAGATAAATCTGGTTGATATACAGCTCGAAAATCTGATCCTTGCTGAGATTATTTTCGATTTTGAAGGAAAGCAGAGCTTCGTAGAGTTTGCGCGCGTAAGTCTTTTCAGAGGACAGAAAAAAATTCTTGGCGACCTGCTGGGTAATGGTCGAAGCCCCCTGGCGCTTGCTGCCACCGAGGAAGTTGTTCAAAGCGGCGCGGATTACGCCCAGTGCATCCACTCCGTTGTGTTGGTAGAAGCGTTCGTCTTCTGCCGCCAGAATGGCCTGTTTCATTGCGTCAGGGACGTCCTGGAAACTTACGACGGCCCGTCGCTCTTCGCCGAACTCCCCGATCAAGTGGTTATCAGAGGTGTAAACGCGCAAGGGAACCTTGGGCCGGTAGTCAGTCAGTATTTCCAGCGAAGGCAGGTTCGGATAGGTCAGGATCAGAACCACGGCGGACATGGCAATGGCCATTGCAGCCAAGCCGAAAATGAACAGGATTGGGAAGAAAATCCAGCGAGAAACGTTAGGCAAGGGAGTATCCGGGAGTGAAGGCATGGCTGATCATTATAAGCGTTGCCCGAATGGCTGGGATAAAGTGCATAAATGGTGAAAAAAATGGCTTTACATGCTGGATACTTGTTGCTAGCATCTAATGTAGATTATCTATAAACGCGCTAACTACAAATTATTCAAGGGTTTTTTCGGCGAGGGGTGGCGATTTGCAACTCGATCTATCGATATTTAATCCTAAGGCACGCTCCCTGATCGGGCTCGATATCAGTTCCTCGTCGGTCAAGATGGTGGAACTGGCGAGTGATGGCAAGAAAGGCTATCGCGTCGAACGTTACACGATTGAAGTCTTGCCGAGGGACGCTGTCGCTGATGGCAATATTGTCAATCTTGAAGCGGCTACCGAGTCCGTGCGGCGGGCATGGAAAAAACTGGCGACCTCCACGCGGCAGGTGGCGATTGCGCTTCCGGCTTCGCATGTGATTACCAAGAAAATCATTGTGCCTGCCGGGCAACGCGAGGAAGACCTGGAGGTTCAGGTTGAGTCCGAGGCCAACCAGTACATCCCGTTCGCTCTTGAAGAAGTGAACCTCGACTTTCAGGTTGTCGGTCCGGCGCCATCTTCGCCAGACGAAATTGAGGTTCTGATTGCGGCGTCGCGCAAGGAAAAGGTTGAAGATCGAGTCGCTGTAGCAGAATCTGCCGGCCTTAAGCCGACAGTCATGGATGTCGAATCCTACGCTGTGCTGGCCTCTTTTGAGCTGATTGAGAAGCAGCTCCCCGACGGCGGCAAGGGGCAGATCATTGCCTTGGTCGATGTTGGAGCCAACGTGATGAATCTGACGGTGCTGCGCAACGGCCAGCAACTTTACGTTCGCGAGCAGGCCTTTGGTGGAAATCAGCTGACACAGGATATTGCCCGCCTTTTTGGCATGAGCTTCGAGGAGGCTGAAGCTGAGAAACGGCGGAATAATCTGCCGGACAACTACGAATCCGAACTCTTGCAGCCGTTCGTGGAGAGTATGGCCCTGGAAGTATCGCGAGCCTTGCAGTTCTTCTTTACATCCACGCAGTTTACCCAGGTTAACCATATCGTTCTGGCCGGAGGCTGCGCTGTTCTTCCGGGTGCCGATGAAGTTGTGGCTTCGCGAACCCAGATCAACACGATTATCGCCAATCCTTTTGCTGACATGGTGCTGTCCGACCGGGTGCGCGCCAAGAGCCTGCTCGGTGATGCTTCGTCGTTGATGGCCGCGTGCGGCCTTGCGTTACGGAGGTTCGACGAATGATTCGCATCAATCTCCTCCCCCACCGCGAAGAAAAACGCAAAGCGAAACGTCAGCAGTTCTATGGGCTGCTGGGCATGGTTTCAGTACTCGCCGGTTTGATTGTGTTTCTCGCCTATTCGATTATCTCGGGATACATCTCGGCTCAGGAAGCCAAAAATGAATTTCTGAAGAAAGAGATTGCCGTCCTCGATAAACAGATCGATCAGATCAAGCGCCTCAAGGAACAGACGCAGTCTTTGCTGGCGCGCAAGCAGATTATCGAGTCATTGCAGCGCGATCGGGCAGAGGCCGTACGGCTGTTAGGCGAAATGGTAAAACAAATGCCTGAAGGTGTTTATATCCGGTCGATGAAACAGGATGGAGTCAAGATTTCCTTGAGTGGATATGCACAGTCCAATGCGCGGGTTTCTACCCTGATGCGTAATATTGAGGCGTCTCCCTGGCTTGAAAAACCACAGTTGATCGAAATAAAAGCAGTCATTCTTGACAAGCGCCGGCTGAACGAATTCAGCATGAACGCTTCCCTTAAACGCGCTCCGGTACAGGACGGAGGCAAGAAATGAAAGCTTCCGCCGTGACAAAAATTGACTTCAAGGCGATTCTTGACGATTTCCGTAATCTGAATCCGAAAGATGTCGGCGCCTGGCCAGTTGTTCCCCGGGTGACGGCACTGCTTGTTCTTTTCGTACTGATCCTGTCGGCGGGGTGGTGGTTTGTGTGGAGTGACCAACTGGACGCACTTGCGGCCCGGCAACAGGACGAGTTGAAGTTCAAAGACGAGTTCGTTGACAAGAAAAAACAGGCCGTCAATCTGGATTTGTACACCCAGCAACTGAACGAAATTGACCGCTCGTTCGGGGCCTTGTTGAAACAACTGCCCAATAAATCGGAAGTTGAATCCCTGCTGATCGAGATCAATCAGTCAGGGATGGGGAGAGGCTTGCAGTTTGATCTGTTCAAGCCAGGACAGGAAATCAGCAAGGACTTCTACGCCGAATTGCCGATCAGTGTACGGCTCACCGGAAATTATCATGACTTTGGTGCATTTGCCGGTGATATCGGAAGGCTTTCAAGGATTGTAACCCTGAACAATGTTTCGATTGCGATCAACCCGCAGGCCAAGGATGGAAGCCTGAT
>CAIVZW010000765.1 GCA_903910495.1 uncultured beta proteobacterium | reverse complement strand
GAAGGTATGTTATGCCCGTGACCTTGCCCAGGCTCGCGTCGTGCGCATCAAGGACACCATGCATATGAGCGAGATGTTCATCTCGGAATCCATGCTTCCGGAAGCCCGGGCCAATTCGGCGATCGAGATTCTCTCGCCGCCCGCTGAAATGGTCTTCGACCCCAGTGGGAATCTGATCTAGCGCGCTCCTGCAAGGAAATGTCAAGAGGAGCGACTATTGATCAGGCCCGAAAATGTATGAAGTCGTCCCCCAGGAGGACTTCCTTCGGGGCGTCACCCCGGCGAAGGTGACCGAAGGGAATGCAGAGCCCGGGGTCCAGGAGGTAAATCCACGCCAGCACTGGATACCGGCCTTCGCCGGTATGACGAAAGTTTCATACTTCATAGGGCCGAAGCAATAGCTTGTGAGGTACCATGGAAGGGGCGGTTGCTGGAGCCATCGCCGCCGCGCGAGGGGTGGCCTGAAAGCGAAGCGGATGAGGAAAAGGTTCAGGTCGTCAACGAGTAACAACAGGAAGAAAGGCACGCAAATGAAAGTACTGGTATTGGGTGGGACCGGGGTCATCAGCCGTGAAATCGTTCGGCAACTGCTGGCCAAAGGACACGAAGTCACGGTTTTCAATCGTGGCAGCAAAGCGCTGCCTTTTGCCAAGGAAGTCGAGAAGCTCGTTGGTGACCGCTCGCGCCGCGACGAATTCGAAGCCGCCATGCAGCGCACGCGTTATGACGTTGTGATCGACATGATCTGCTTTACCGCCGACGACGCGCGCTCGACGGCGCGTGCTTTCGGCGGCAATGCCGGGCAAATCATCGTGACCTCGAGCATCGCCGCCTACAAGCGACCCTACCGCAGTGTCCCGACGGTTGAGGCCATGGAAACGATGTGGGACGACCCGGTATTCCCTTACGCTTTCAACAAGGCGGAAATGGAGAAGCCGCTGTGGCAATCGATCAAGCAGGACAAGTTGCCCATCACCATCGTCCGACCCTCGCTGACCTACGGTCCGGGTGCGGTGAACATCGGCGTTCTGCGCCAGAACTTCGGCATCGTCGACCGTATCCGCCGTGGCAAGCCGCTGGTGATGTTCGGCGACGGCAGCACCTCGTGGACCTGGACCTTCGTACCGGATCTGGCCAAAGCCTATGTGGCCATTGCCGGCAACGCCAAGACTTTCGGCGAGGACTATCACGTGACCAGCGAAGAGCGCTGCATCTGGGACGATCTCTATCTCGAGTTCGGCAAGCTGGTCGGCAAGGCGCCGAAGATCGTTCATATTCCCTCGGAACTGTTGTACAGCGCGGCGCCCAATCTGTGCTCGCATCTTTACTTCGAGAAGACCTTTGCCGGTCTGTTTGACAACTCCAAGCTGCGCAGTGCCGTTCCCGACTTCAAGGCCGAAGTCTCGCTGCACGAAGGCCTCAAGTCCATCCTCGCCTGGTGGGAAGCCGAAGCCCATACGATCGATCCGGAGAAGGATGCGCTCGAAGATCGCCTGGTCGCGCTTTACGACGACTTCGCTGGGAAAATGAAGAATCTTTATGTGAAATAGGAGAGTGTTATGCTCGTCCTGAGTGTTTGGAAAAAATACACCAAATTGGGCTTTATCCGCTAACAACAAAATAATGAAAGGTTATTCAAATGGATGATTTAAAAGGCAAGGTCGTTCTCGTCACAGGTGCATCAACCGGTATCGGCGCTGGCGTTGCAAAGGCATTAGGAGCCCTCGGCTGCAAGGTGGCGGTGCATTACAACAGTTCCAAAGACGCCGCGCTAGCGGTAGCAAAGGCGGTGGAAGAGAGCGGAGGCGAGGCTCTGGTTGTGCATGGCGACCTGCGCAAGACCGCCGAATGCGAGCGTGTGGTGAAAGAAACTGTGCAACGCTTCAAGCACATCGACGTACTGATCAACAACGCGGGTGCGCTGGTCCGCCGCATGCCGATCACTGAAATCACCGATGAGATCCTGGACGACATCGTCGACCTTAACGTGCGCTCGATGATGATGTGCACCAAGTACGCCGTACCCTACATGGTTAACGGCGGCAGCATCATCAACCTGACCAGCGTTGCTGCACGCCATGGCGGCGGGCCGGGCGCAGCCATGTATGCCGGCTCCAAGGGCTTTGTCAGCATCGCGACCAAGGGTCTGGCCAAGGAACTCGTCGGCAAGCGCATTCGCGTCAACGCCGTATCGCCCGGCGTGGTGAAAACACCCTTCCACGATAAATTCTCGACCCCGGATCAACTCGAATCCATGCGCCAGTCGATCCCCATGGGCAGGCTGGGCACCGTCGACGAATGTGTGGGCGTCTTCCTCTACTTGGCCTCGGAAAAGCTGTCCGGCTATGTGACCGGACAGATCATCGAGGTCAATGGCGGGCAATACATGCCATAAAGCACGTCGTCGATCCGTTCTCACGATGAAAAAGCCCAGCAGTCTATTTGACCAGGCTTTCGCCGACAGCGTCACGGCGACGCGGCATTGGTCATCATTCCCGAAGGGCCTGATGTGATTACGGTTTCTTCCGATCGTGTCTGAAATTAGCTCACAACCCGGCCACATCCATCTGGACGCAGTCGGCGGGCTGGCCGGCGACATGTTTGTCGCCGCGCTGCTCGACGCACTGCCTGACTTGCACCACCGCGTATTTGCCGATCTGGCGGCAGTACTGCCCGCAGACTGCGGGCAGCCGACTCTGAGCGAGGGCTTGAGCAGCGGGATTGCCGTGCGCCGCTTTGCGCTCGTCGAGAACCATGATCAGGCGCAGGCAACCGGCCATCATCACGATCACGGCGCCGATCACGTCGATCACGCCGATCATCATCATGCTCACGCGGTGCGCTTTCCCGACATCATGCGCCTCATCGCCGCCGCCAGGCTGCATCCCGGGACGGCGGAGCAGGCCATTGCCATCCTGCGCCGCCTTGCCGAGGCAGAGAGCCGGATGCATCGCGTTCCGATAGAGGAAGTGCACTTTCATGAGATCGCCGACTGGGACTCGTTGATGGATATCGTCGCTGCCGGCAGCATCGCGGCGGCTCTGGCGCAATGCTCCTGGAGTGTCTCTGATCTTCCGCGCGGCGACGGACTGGTGCGCACCCGCCATGGCCTGCTGCCGGTTCCGGCACCGGCTACAGCGGAGATCCTGCGCGGCTTTCGCTGGCGCGATGATGGCATCGGTGGCGAACGCGTCACGCCAACAGGCGCGGCCATCCTGGCGCATCTGGTGAGCGATGTGCGTGCCCGTCCGGCGAACGCTCTGCTGCTCGCCGCCGGTACCGGCGCGGGCACGCGCGAGTTGAACGGCATGCCCAACATCCTGCGTGCTCTGGTCTTCGCCCAAACCGGCACGGCTGAGATCACGGCAGACAATGCCGACGATGTGCTCGTCCTTTGCTTCGACATCGACGATATGAGCGGCGAGGAACTGGCTGTCGCCGCCGACCGTTTGCGCGCTGCCGAAGGCGTTATCGACCTTAGCGTGGCCACTCGGCAGGGCAAGAAGGGGCGGCCAATGAGCGATTTCCGCCTGCTGCTCAGACCCGCAGCCCTGGCTGCGGTGAGCACGCTTTGCTTTCTGGAGACAACGACCATCGGCTTGCGCTGGCACAGCGAACGACGAATCTGCCTGCAGCGCGGTCAGGAAATTCTCGCCATCGCGGACAAGCAATTGCGCCGCAAGCGGACGTACCGTCCTGACGGAAGTACATCGCTCAAAGTGGAAAACGATGACCTCGCGCACCTTGAAGGATTGGCGGCCCGGCGCCGCTTGAAACATCTGGGAGAGCACGAAGAGGACGGTTCATGACAACTGCGGAAAAACTGACTCGCCTGGTCGAGATACTCGATCGGCATGCCGAGCTGGCAATCGCGGTCAGTGGTGGTCTCGACAGCATGGTGCTGGCGCATGTCACCCACGCGCACGCGCAAACGGCGATGACAGCGGTGCATGCGCTGTCACCCGCCGTTCCCCGCCTGGCAAGCGTGCGTGTGCAGGATCATGCCAGGCGCCATGGGTGGACCTTGCATCTCGTCGATGCCGGGGAAATGGCGGATCCCGCGTACCTCAACAATCCGGTGAACCGCTGTTTCTATTGCAAATCCAACCTCTATCAACGCATTGCAGCCGTCACTGGCTTGCGCATCGCCTCCGGCACCAATGTCGATGATCTTAGCGACTATCGCCCGGGTCTTGAGGCTGCACGACACAACGACGTCGTGCATCCCTACGTCGAAGCCGGCCTGCACAAAGCCGATATCTACGCCATGGCAAAAATTCTCGGGCTCGATGATCTCGCTGTCCTGCCGGCTCAACCCTGTCTTGCCAGCCGGATCGAGACCGGTATCTGCGTCGATGCAGCGGCCCTGGGCTTTATCGAAAATGCCGAAACCGTTTTGCTCGATCTCCTGCCTGGGGCCGGTGCTATCCGCTGCCGGATCACTGCGCAAGGGGTGTATGTGGAGTGCGAGACACTTCCTCTCGGAGCCGACCGGGAACAGGTTGAACGACGAATCGGAGCCCTGTGCCTTGACCAGGGCCGGCGCTTCGCGGGAGTGCGTTCCTACCAGCGCGGCGCTGCTTTTCTCAGGGTGTCAGAGTGAACGAATTCGAGATCGACTGGGCGCGTGAAGAGCGAACCGGAATTGCCGAAGCAGTCTACTGTGAAGACAAGACCGTCGAACAGATCACCTCCATCCTGAGCTCTGCAGACGACCGTCCCTTATTGCTGACTCGGTTTGGCGTGGAGAAATTCGCTAAGTTGTCAAATGAACTGCGCGCAATGCTCGACCATGATGCGTCGTCGCGCACCGCTTTTTATCGTTACCGAGAGCGCTTGCTTGTTTCCGGTCCGGGCATTGTCTGCGCCGGTACTTCGGATCTGCCGGTGGCGCGGGAAGCGCAGCGTACTCTGGCCTTTTACGGCTATCTCGCCCCCGTTGTAACGGATGTCGGGGTGGCCGGCTTGTGGCGCTTGATGAAGCGGTTGGAGGAGATCCGGGGCTTTTCGATGGTGATCGCTGTCGCCGGCATGGAGGGGGCTCTGTTCAGCGTTCTGGGGGGCCTTGTCGATGCTCCGATCATTGCCGTGCCAACGTCGGTCGGTTATGGCGTGGCGGCGCATGGCCGCGCCGCACTGAGCAGTGCCCTGGCTTCATGCGCGCAAGGGTTGGTCAGTGTGAACATCGACAATGGTTTCGGGGCGGCGTGCGCGGTTCTGAGAATCCTGCGCCGCCGAGGGGCCTGCGCTGCGCTCTGAGTGCCAGGCCTTGTCAACTGAAATTTCCCCTGGCCATGCGCGAGTTTCATCCCCGAAAATTGTCATTGCAACTGATTCGTTCGGAGAAAGCCTGTCAGCCGTACCCGCAGTGGTCTCTGAAGCGAAATACCCGGCCCCCTGAGCCTTGTGAAGCGGAGGTTCGTCGTGCACATACCTGATGGCTATCTGAGTCCGGTGACCTGTGCGCTCACCTATGCTGTCACCTTGCCGTTCTGGTACCTGGCGTTTCAGCGGGTCAAACGAGTGCTGCATACGCGCATGGTTCCCCTGCTCGCGGTGTTCTCGTCGTTCAGCTTCGTGATCATGATGTTCAACCTGCCCTTGCCGGGTGGAACCAGCGGCCATGCGGTCGGCATGGCCATCGCTGCGATTGTGCTCGGGCCGTGGGCGTCAATGGTGTCCATCTCCATCGCCCTGCTGATCCAGGCCGTGTTCTTCGGCGATGGCGGAATAACGACATTCGCTGCTAACTGTCTGAACATGGCGGTGGCTGGCTCGCTGGTTGCCTATTGGACCTATACGCTGATTGCCGGCAAGTCTGCGCTGGACTCGTCGCGTCGCGTGGTGGCGGCGGCCATAGCCGGGTATCTCGCGATCAACGTCGCAGCCTTGCTGACGGCGATCGAATTCGGCGTTCAACCGATGCTCTTCCACGATGCCTCCGGAACCCCTTTGTACGCCCCGTATCCGCTGGCGATTGCGATTCCAGCCATGATGATCGGCCACATCAGCATTGCCGGACTCGCCGAACTGCTGATCTCCGGCGGTTTGGTGGCTTATCTGCAGCGCTCCAATCCTGATCTGCTGGCTTCCTCGCTCGCCAACGTCACCGCCAGGGCAGCTTCGGTCAGCGTCTGGAAATCAACGCGGGCGCTCTGCTACATGCTGGCCGGGCTGATGATTCTGTCGCCGCTTGGATTGCTATCCGCGGGTACGGCCTGGGGTGAATGGGGTGTCGAAGACTTTGCCCGTGCCGAGCAGCGACAGGAAATCGTGCATGCCTCAGGCGGCGTTGCGCTCCCCGATGCCGTACCGCAGGGGCTGGAACGCCTGGCCAGCCTGTGGCGAGCGCCGATTCCCGACTATGCGCCGGGTTTCATGCACAGCGCCAGTATGGGCTACGTGCTCTCTGCCGTATTCGGCGCCGGGTTGATTCTGCTGATGTTTCTGCTGATTTCGAAAGTCACGTTCAGGAAGGACTCGGTGGGGTCGTGAGTCCATTGCTGCGGTGAGTGAACAATCGTTTGTGCCGGGCGGACAGTCCCGTCGCCGGCATTTTGCGCAACGACTTGTGCACACCATGGAACATGCACTTGACGCGGAAGCCGTGAGTTCCCGGCAGGGGCTTTTGCAGGGGCTTGATCCGCGCATAAAACTCATCAGTATTCTGGCACTGATCATCAGTGGAGTATTGACGCGATCACTGACGGTTCTTGCCGCGTTGTTTCTGCTGGCGCTTGTACTCGCCTTTTCGTCGCGGATTACGGCGGCCAGATTGTGCAAACAGGTCTGGATCAGCGTTCTGCTGTTCACCGGGGTAATCGCTTTGCCATCCATTGTGGTGGTACCTGGCCTTCCGGTCTGGCAAATCCCCCTGGTCGATTGGAGCGTGACCTATCAGGGCTTGCGCAGTGCGGCATTCCTCATCGGTCGTGCCGAAACTTCCGCGACATTTGCCTTGCTGCTGATCTTGTCGACGCCCTGGACGCATGTGCTCAAAGCCTTGCGGAATCTCGGTGTTCCGGTGGTTGTAGTGGCTATTCTTGGCATGACCTATCGCTATATTTTCCTGCTCCTGCAGACTGCCACGCAACTGTTCGAGGCCCGGCGCAGCCGCATCGTGGCGCCCATGAAGGGACCGCAGCAGCGCCGGATGGTAATCGCCGCCGTGGGCGTACTGTTGGGCAAGGCGTTCCAGCTCGGCGCGGACGTGCATCTGGCCATGCTTTCGCGCGGCTATCGGGGCGAGGTTCATCTGCTCCATGATTTTAAGACCCGGCGCCGCGACTGGTTTGCGCTTCTTTTTGCACTGAGCGTACCCGTACTTATTCTCTGGTTCCAGCTATGAGCGATTGCATTTTTGAGTTGACCGACGTTTCCTATGCCTACCAGAAACACCTGGCACTGGACGGCCTCTCCCTGTGCATTCGACGTGGTGACCGCATCGCCCTGCTCGGCGCCAACGGCTCCGGCAAGTCCACACTGTTACGCCTTCTCGATGCGCTGTATTTCCCCGGCAAGGGCAAGTTGAAAGCCTTCGGCGAAGTATTGAGCGAGGATTCCTTCGCGGATGATGACACCAATTTTGCATTCCGGCGCCGTGTCGGACTGGTATTCCAGAATCCGGATGTGCAGATCTTTAACCCAACGGTATTTGATGAAGTCGCCTTCGGTCCGCTTCAACTCGCCTGGCCCAGGGACAGGATTATGCGTGGGGTTGATGAAATACTGGCCCGCTTTGCCATCAGTCATCTGAAGGATCGCGCACCTCATCGCCTGTCCACTGGCGAAAAGAAGCGCGTGGCACTTGCCTCCGTGCTGATTCTGGAACCCGAGGTACTGCTCCTCGACGAACCTACCGCCTCGCTGGACCCCGAGAGCCAGGGGGAAGTCATCCGTTTTCTGATCGAGAGCCGGAACACGGGGCGGACGATTGTGACGGCCACACACGACCTTGACATCATTGAAGACATTGCCGACTTTGTCTTCGTGCTGGACAACGGCAGGCTCGCAGCAGCAGGCACTCCGTCCGCGATCCTGGCCGACCAGGACTTGCTGCGACAGACCCGTCTGGCCCACGCCCACTGGCACATCCACGCTGACGGTGAGGCACACCGGCATCTTCATGCGCACCGGCATGGGCATGATCACCATGTCACATCAAGCCGTGGCTATCGTCCCGTCAAACGTTGAAACAGTCGCGCCAGCAATGGTGAGCGGCATAATCGACGATTT
>CAIVZW010000764.1 GCA_903910495.1 uncultured beta proteobacterium | reverse complement strand
TTCATCAGCGGATCTACAGGAATTTCAGGTCAGACAAGATCACGAAAGAACAACTGCCACCGCATTTACCACCACCACCCGAGACGATTCCGCCTGAGGCCATAAATCCGCCACCAGAGCCACCGCCAAAGCCACACCTGGTAGATGACTATCCGGTATTGAACCAATATCTGAGGGAATGTAATTGCGGGGCGACGATGGCCGTCTTTCTTGTATTGATGGAAGACAGATATGAGTCATCCTGCGGTGACGGTGAGTTTCACTATCCTAAAACGATATTTTTTGATTTAGAAAGTGCCAGAGCATTTCAACAAAACAATGATGATGGTTACAGGTATCACATTCGTCCAGGACTGATCTGGCTTGACGGAGATACTATTGGTGCAGAAGTGCCGGGACGAATTTTTGATCATTTCAGTATTGATGAAGTGTTCAAAATGGTGACTGAAAAAATAGGACGAGATAGTGAGGCAAATGATGCCAGAGCCTCTTAGCTTCGGGTTCAGCGGGTTGCACGGGTTGATCCGTAACGGTCTTGGCGCTGACTGCCGAACGCTGGAGCAGAAGCAGGAGCAGGAAGCGCTGCTGCTGGCAGCATTCCGCTGCGTGGGAAAGAAAGCACGTCTTAAAATGCTGCGGGTGGCGATGAAGACGGTACGCGGAGCCACAAACTCCTACCCTGCACATCTCATTCTCTAAGAATGACCTGAAGGCGTGGTTATTGGCTACTCGTCTATTATGGTAGCCAGTTAATCTGGCTATGGTGCTCTGTAACTTATGATTGTGATTGTCGTTCGCAATTTCGTTACTATCCAGAACCTCAGTAAGCATTTACCATATCAACCTGTTGGCTTCAACATTCGAGCCGAAACAGGCTACGGGCCATAACAACACGCTGGATCATAAATGTCCGCAAACGCCTTGCACAATATTGAACAACTCGAAACCAGCTTGTGGCAAGCGGCCGATACGCTTCGTGCCAATTCCAAGTTAACCAGCAGCGAATACTGCATGCCGGTGCTGGGCGTGATCTTCCTGCGCCACGCTGCTAACCGCTATGCGGTGGCCTTGCAGCAGATCGAAGAAGAGCAGGCCGCTGGCAAGATGCCCAAACGGCCTCTGGTGAAGGGCGATTTCATCAAGCGGCGGGCGCTGATGCTGCCGGAAGTGGCGCGCTACGACACGATTCTCAAACTGCCCAAGGGAACCAACTTCGGTAAGGCCCTGGTTGATGCCATGACGGCTATCGAGGAAGATTTTCCGCCCCTGCTCGGCCAGTTGCCCAAGGATTACGAGCGTTTCGAGAACGACCTGCTGGAAGACCTGCTCCGCTGCTTTGATGCGGCGGCGCTGCGTAATGCCAGCGGCGATGTGTTCGGCCGCATCTATGAATACTTCCTGATGAAATTCGCCATCCAGGGTGCGCAGGATAACGGTGAATTTTTCACGCCGCCCTCTTTGGTGCAACTGATCGTCAATGTCATCGAGCCGAACCACGGCATTGTTGCGGATCTGGCGTGCGGTTCGGGTGGCATGTTCGTGCAATCCAGCCATTTCATTGAGCGTCAGGGCGAAGATGCATCGCGCAAGGTGACGTTCTATGGGCAAGAGAAAACCGGAACGACCATCCGCCTGGCCAAGATGAACCTCGCCGTGCATGGTCTTGAGGGAGACATCCGTGAAGCCAATACCTTCTACGAGGATGTGCATCCGATCTGGGGAGAGTGCGATTTTGTCATGGCCAATCCGCCCTTCAACGTCGACATGGTCGATGCCGAGAAGGTGAAAGATGATCGGCGTTTGCCCTTCGGCCTGCCAGGAGTCAACAAGGCTAAAAAGGTCAGCAACGGTAACTACCTGTGGATTTCCTATTTCCACAGCTATCTCTCACCCGAGGGCCGCGCAGGTTTCGTCATGTCCTCGCAGGCGTCAAGTGCCGGGCATGGCGAGGGGGAAGTACGGCGCAAGATTGTTGAGTCCGGCGATGTCGATGCGATGATCGCCATCCGTTCCAACTTTTTCTACACCCGTACCGTGCCGTGCGAGTTGTGGTTTTTCAACCGTTCCCGGTCGGTTGAACAGCGCGAACAGGTATTGATGCTCGATGCCCGCAACGTCTATCGCAAGGTTACGCGCAAGATATACGACTTCTCGCCCGAGCAGCAGGCCAATCTGACAGCCATTGTCTGGTTGTATCGCAGTCAGCATGATCGTTTTCTTGGTCTGATCAGGGACTACTTCAGTAAGACCTGCAGTGAAGCCGAGACCATTGCACCGGCTCTCGCACTGTTCGAGACGCTACTTTCCGAGTGCCGTGCCGTCAGCGCCGATTTTTGCGATGCGCTGGCTGTGGTGAAGGAAATCAGCGACGAGCAGAAACAACCGCTGATCGCCGCGCTGGCCGAGTTAGCGGAAACTGCGCAAGCCTACGTGGCGGATCGCATCGGTCTGGTCGAGGGTCTGGCAGCCTTCAACACAACCTATCTGTCCAGTCTGCCCGCCGATAATGCTACTCAACATACTGCCCGGAAAACCTTCGACCCCTTGGCAGAGGGGATCAAAGGCCTGATCAAGCAAGTCGATCTGCTCTACAAGCAGGCGTCCCGAGTGATACAACTGGCGCACGAACTGTCCGGCAACGAGGTCGCCGCCGAGTTCTTCGAGCGCAAGGTCGCCAGCAAGCTCGTCAAGCAACTCGACGAAGATCGCAAGGTCGCCGTCGAACAGTTGAAAGCGGCGGCTTACTTCCATCGCCAGATCGTCTGGCTGCAGGATCGCTTCCCCAAGGCGGAATTTTCCGCCGTGCCTGGATTGTGCAAGGCGATCACCCGCGCCGACATCAAGGCCGCCGACTGGAGCCTGACACCAGGGCGTTACGTAGGTGTTGCCCCGGCGGAAGTGGATGAGGATTTCGACTTTGAGCTGACGCTTCGAGATATTCATGTCGAACTTGCCGATCTGAATGCCGAAGCTATCGAATTGGCGGCAAGGATTCAGGAGAACTTTGAGGAACTGGGAATATGAGTTGGCAATCATGCCGACTCGGTGACGTACTGACGCTTAAGCGTGGCCATGATTTGCCCGAACATTTACGTCAGGAAGGCAATGTGCCTGTTGTTTCATCGTCTGGAGTTACGGGACGACACATAGAAGCCAAAGCAAAAGCACCTGGTGTCGTTACTGGCCGATACGGAACCATTGGCGAAGTGTTCTACCTCGAAGAAGACTACTGGCCGCTAAACACCGCGTTGTACGTTATCGACTTCAAAGGAAATAACCCGCGATTTTCAGCGTATTTTTTGCGGAATATTCTGAAGGGCTACCAAAGTGAAAAGGCAGCTGTCCCCGGAGTCGACCGCAATGTTCTTCACGAGATCAAGGTGCGCGCGCCAAGCTATGCGGTGCAGTGTCGCATCAGCGATTTCCTTTCCGCCTACGATGACCTGATTGGCAATAACTGCCGCCGCATGGCGCTTCTGGACGAATCGGCACGGCTGCTCTACCAAGAATGGTTTGTCCGTCTGCGTTTCCCCGGTTATGAGCACACTCGTATCGTCGATGGTGTACCGGAGGGTTGGCGGCGATCTACTTTAGTTGAGTCTTGTACTAGCCTTGAAGATGGTGATTGGGTAGAAAGCAAGGATCAAGGTGGTGATGATTTCCGCTTGCTGCAAATATCCAATATCGGAAGTAACGAGTTTGTTGAGACGGGTAATTATCGATATATATCCGAACAAACTTTTAATCGGCTTCGTTGTCGTGAAATTTTACCTGGGCATATCCTGATTTCAAGGATGCCGAAGCCAATTGGTAGAGCTTGGCTGGCCACTGAAATGCCATGGAAAATGATTACCGCAGTCGACGGAGCAATTCTCGTCCCGAATGAGGAGATTGCTGATAGGTATTTCATGCTCTACCACCTAAATTCGCCCTCAAATATTGAGCATTGCGAGCGTAGAGCAGTAGGTGCGACACGTCCTCGAATTTCAAGGCGCGAATTGGCATCAACACCAATCCTGGTGCCCTCCCCGAGAATTCAGCGGCAGTTTCGAGATGTAGTTGAGTTTCTGAATTTACAGAGGAACAACCTGTATCGACAAAACGGAAAACTCCGCGCCGCCCGCGACCTGCTGCTGCCCCGCCTGATGTCTGGAGAAATTGCTGTATGACACTCGAAGACCAGCACACTGACCGTAAATCCCTGCGTACTATCACCGGCAAAACGGCGGATTGGAATGTCCTGGCTCAGGACTGTGTGTGTTTCGCCAACGGTGCGGGAGGCCGCTTGCTCATCGGCATAGAGGATGGCGAGACACTACCGCCAGCCGATCAGGTCGTGCCGCCAGAGTTGCTGGATCGCTTGCGTAAGCGAATTAGTGAGCTGACGGTCAATGTACAGGCGCTGCCCAGTCTGCAAAGTGCGGCGAACGGGGGGGAGTATGTCGAGCTGTCGATCGACCGCTCGCCCGGCGTAGCCTCAACGTGTGATGGTCGTTACTTCCTGCGGGTCGGCGACACCTGTCAGCCGGTACTGGGTGATGATGTATTGCGGCTGTCCAATGAGCGACCGGGGCGGCCATGGGAGGTGATGGAAAGCGGGGTGCAGCGTCAGACTGTCGAGCCCGACACACTCACCCGTTTCATGCAGGGCATACGCGCATCCGACCGGGTGAAGGTTTCCGTCAAAGAGAAAAGCGACGATGAACTGCTGACACATTACGGTCTGGCAGCGGGCAGCACGCTGACCCGGCTGGGCGTTTTGCTGTTGGGCACGGCGGCAGAACGTCGCGCACTGGGCACCGCGCCGCTGGTGCAGGCCATCAAGTATGACGAGCAGGGACAGAAGATCAATAAATGGACTTGGGACGATTGTGAACTCTCGCCCGTCGAACTGATCGATGCGATCTGGCGCGCTGTGCCGGATTTCCGCGAGAGCTATGAAGTCGCCGAAGGCTTGTATCGTCGTAGTGTGCCCGCCTACGATGAGAAGGTTGTGCGTGAGCTGCTGGTGAATGCTCTGGTGCATCGCCCTTATACGCAGGCCGGCGACATCTACTTGAATCTCTCCCCGGATTGTCTAGTAGTCGTTAATCCTGGTCGGCTACCCCTGGGCGTGACGCCGCGCAATATTCTCCACGCCAGTCGGCGGCGTAACGAGGGGCTGGCGCGCGTGTTTCACGACCTGGGTCTGATGGAGCGCGAAGGGAGCGGATTCGACCTGATTTACGACCGCTTGTTGTCACAGGGCCGTCCGGCGCCTTTGGCCGAGGAAGGGACGGACTCGGTCAGGGTTACGATTCAACGCCGTATTGCCAAACCGGCGATTATCCGTTTGCTGACCGAGGAGGACAGCCGCTTTCAATTGACCCAGCGTGAGCGGATCACGCTGGGCGTGTTGGCACAGACTGAAGGCATGACGGCGCGGGAACTGGCGGCGGTGCTCGAGACTGATCGCAATGAGGAACTGGCTATCTGGTTGGGGAGGCTGCAAACGTTCTCTCTGGTGCAATGCAGCGGTCGTACCCAGGCCACGCGCTATTTTGTTGATCCTGATTTGTTGCGTGGTGCCAGCCTGAAGGTGCCAACAACGTTGTTACGAATTGAGTCATACCGCTTGAAGGAACTGATTCGGGAAGATCTGAAGCGCTATCCGAAGTCGAAGATTGGCGAAATCAGCAGTCGCATTGGTACTGAAGTGAACCGTTCTCAGCTCAAACGGGCGCTGGCGGAGTTGGTCGGTCTGTCGATTGTGCGGATGGAAGGCGAGAGAAACGGGGCTCGCTACGTATTGGTGGCTGAGAAATGAGCCCCTGCCATTTGGCTCAAAACCTGTCGAATCGGACAAAATTACTAATTGCATTGAGCCAAATAATCAGGAATGCAAACCATTGTTATCTATTTTTCAGAGGGTTATGTACGATTAACCCATAATATGTGAGCCAAATCAGAGCCAACAGATAATCCAGTAACCATGGCCTTTACCGACATCAACAGCGAAGACCGGCTGGTTCAAGCCACCTTTGCCGATCATCTGCACAAGGTGCTGGATTGGGACAGCGTCTACGCCTGGAACGACGAAACCTTCGGCCCGAATGGGACTCTCGGTCGCAACGATACGCGCGATGTTGTTCTGACTCGCGACCTGCAGGCTGCATTGGTCAGGTTCAATCCGGATTTGCCGGCCAAGGCCATCGACGAGGCGCTAACCAAGCTGACAGAGCACGATTTCTCGAAGTCCTTGATCCAGCACAACCAGCAATTCCACAAGCTGCTCCGTGACGGGGTATTGGTCAGCTACCACGACGCCAACGGCCACTTGCGTCATGCCTCGGCGCAGGTCATTGACTTCAGGAATCCAAGCAACAACCGTTTTCTCGCCGTTCGTGAACTGAAGATCACCGGTCGCCGTGCGCCGGGTTACAACCGCCGTGCCGATCTGGTCTGCTTCGTCAATGGCTTGCCGCTAGTGTTCATCGAGTTGAAAGCGGTTTATAAGAACATCCGGCATGGGTTCGAGGGCAATCTCAAGGATTACCTCGATGAACATGTGATCGCCAACGCCTTTCATCACAACGCCTTCCTGATCGTCAGTAATGGGGATCGGGCCCGGTATGCGTCAATCACCAGCGAATGGGAGCATTTCGCCGAGTGGAAGAGGCTGGATGAGAACGATGCCGGCAGCGTCGATGCTGAAGTCCTGCTCAACGGCATGTTGGCCAAGGAACGACTGCTCGATCTGGTTGAAAATTTCATTTTGTTCGACGAGAGCAAGCCGGGTGCCGTGCGCAAGATTGTGGCGCGCAACCATCAGGTACTGGGTGTCAATAAGGCCGTTGGCGCCGTAGTCCGCCAAGAAGAATTGAAACGGCAGTTCCCGCCCGAGGCGCGCCTGAAATATCGCCTGATCGAACTTCCCGCCGAACCGGCCGCGAATGACGGTACAGTATTGAGAGTCGCCGAACCTCAGGCAGCAGACTATCTGGAACCCCGCTCGATCATGTTGCCGGAATCGGCCCATCCCGATCTCGGCAAGCTGGGCGTGGTCTGGCACACGCAGGGCAGCGGAAAATCCTACTCGATGGCCTTCTTTGCCGAGAAGGTACGCCGCCACGTAACAGGGAATTTCACCTTTGTCCTGATGACGGATCGCAACGACCTGGACAGTCAGATTTACCGCACCTTTCTCGGTTGCGGCGTGGCCGATCAGAATACTCCCCGCGCGGGTTCAGGCCAGGAACTGGAACAACTTCTCAAGCAGAACCATCGCTACGTGTTCAGCCTGATCCACAAGTTCAACCAGGACGTTACCCCCGATTCGCCCTACAGCGCACGCGATGACATCATCGTTATTTCGGATGAGGCACATCGCACGCAGGCCGGGAAGATGGCGCGCAATATGCGTCTGGCTTTGCCCAATGCGGCATTCATTGGATTTACCGGCACGCCACTGTTCAAGAATGACAATCTGACCAAACGCATTTTTGGCGATTACATTTCCCGTTACGATTTCAAGCGTTCCGAGGAAGATGGCGCGACGGTCAAGCTGGTCTATGAGAATCGTGGCGAGAAATTGGGCCTGGCCAGGGTCGATCTGAATGACCGCATTGCCGAGGCCATCGAACAAGCCGATCTCAATGCCGACCAGGAAGCCCTGCTGGAAAAGCTGCTCGGCAAGGACTATGAGGTCATCACCGCTGGCGACCGCCTGGAAAAAATTGCCACGGATTTCGTAGGACACGCGGCTACCCGTTGGGAATCAGGCAAGTCGATGATGGTGTGTATCGACAAAATTACCTGTGGCCGGATGTTCAACCTGATCCAGCCGAAATGGCAGGCACAGATCGCCGCCCTGAAACAGCAGACCGCCAAACGCGAGGCGGAACTAGCGAGGGAAACGGACGACGAGGAACGGCAAAAGCTCAACGCCCAGCGTGACCGCCTGATGGCGCAGACGGCGTGGATGGAGCGCACGATCATCGAGATCATCATCAGCGAAGCTCAGAACGAGGTCGCCGACTTCAAGAAGTGGGGCGTTGACATCATTCCCCACCGCGCACGGATGAAACAGGGATTCGAGACAGCAGATGGCAAACGGGTCGATGTCGAATCGGCCTTTAAGAATCCCGAGCATCCGTTCCGCATCGCTATCGTTTGCGCCATGTGGTTGACTGGTTTTGACGTGGAGTGCCTGGCGACGCTCTACATTGACAAGCCAATGAAGGCGCATACTCTGATGCAGGCCATTGCCCGCGCCAACCGGCGTTATCCAGGCAAGGACTTCGGTCTGATCGTGGACTACAACGGGATGCTCAAGGCGCTGCGCGCCGCGCTGGCTCAATATGCCCTGGGCGACGGGGCGGATACCGGGACAGAAATTGTCGCTCCACTTGAAGAACGGGTCATGGCGTTGCTTGCTGCCATAGAGGAAACGGAAAAGCATCTGCTTGGGCTGGGTTTCGACGCCAAACGGCTGATCGGTGCAAAGGGATTCAGCAGGATTTCAGCGCTCAAGGATGCAGTCGAAGCCGTCTATACCTCGGATGAAACCAAGCGCCGTTTTGAAATAATGGCCCGACAGGTGTTTATTCGCTTCAAATCACTACTGACCGAACAGGCTGTCTACATCTATGCCGAGCGCCACGACAACATCGAGGCGATCTACAAGAAACTTTCCGAGCGGCGAGATACGGCTGATGTCACCGAACTCCTGAAAATCCTGCAGCAACTGGTCAATACGGCGATCCGGACGCAAGGCACAGGCGTTGACCAGGCCGAGGGGTTGACGCTTGATCTCTCAAAAATCAACCTCGACAAGCTGCGTGAAGAATTCAGCAAGAAGGTAAAGCGCAAAGCCACCGCTATAGAAGACATACGCGTCATCGTCGAGGAAAAACTGGCGATGATGCTGAAAATGAATCCCGAGCGGATGGACTACCAGAAAAAGTATCAGGAAATCATTGCGGACTATAACCGCGACAAGGATCGCACCACCGTCGAGGATACCTTTGCCAAGCTGATTGAACTGGCAAACAGCCTTGATGAAGAACAGCGACGCGCCGTTGAGGAAGGACTGACCGAGGAGCAACTGGCACTGTTCGATCTGCTCAAGAGCGAGAAGGTCAGCAAGGTGGATCGGGAGCGCTTGAAGCAGTCGAGCCGGGATCTGCTGGCAGCGTTGCAGGAATTGATTGCGTCGATGGATCAATGGACACAGAAACCGCAAACACAGGCGGAGGTCGAAGTATTCATCCTTGACCAGCTCTATGAGAAGCTGCCGTCACCACCCTTTACCGACGACGATAAGACCGAAGCGGCTAAAAAGGTTTATTCCTTTATCTGGCAGCAAAGTGCCAGTAAGTGGTTTGGGGGGAGAGCTAACGTTTAGAAGGTGGTTTTGAGCGCGGAATGGCGGTTTTGCAGGAAC
>CAIVZW010000763.1 GCA_903910495.1 uncultured beta proteobacterium | reverse complement strand
TCCCCCAGGGGGATTTGAGCCCAAGGCCCCGTTGCCTTCGGGGCATCGAAGGGTCCGTTATTTTGTAACTGCGGCTGTTAGGATCATTGCTGTACGGTAACAATTATCAAGGGTCTTCGTGAAAGAGTGTGGGTAAATTTCGTTATGAAATTACTGAGAAGCCTTGCTGCAAGCTGATTTTCGCGGGTTGGCCGTGCCGTGGAAACTGGCATGATTTTGCAATGGTTAAGGAAGTACAAAAAGCAGTCCTGGAGAAACTTCCAAACGCTCCAGAGCAAATCTGATGAATTTATTGCACCATAATGCAATTTACAAAATATAAATATTGCACGAAGATGCAAATTACAGAGTTTACATTTTGCGTTATGGTGCAAATATCATGAAAAAAAACTTGAACGAGTTTAATCAACTCAAGCTTCGCCAACTCGACACTACCCTGGCCCGCTGGCGCTCGGCCGAACTCTTCGCACGACCTCCGGCGGGCTGGCTCAAGACCATTCGCCTGGCGTTTGGCATGCCTGCCACTCATCTAGCAAGGCGGCTCGGCGTTGCGGTGTCCACCGTTACGCGGCTCGAAGCCTCTGAAGCCGACGATACCATCAGTCTTGCTACCCTGCGCCGTGCTGCCGAAGCGCTCGGCTGTGAACTTCAATACGCTCTGGTACCCAGGCAATCACTGGCAGATACCCTCGAAGCACGTGCGACTCAACTTGCACGCACACGCATGGGCGCCGTCGCACACACCATGACACTGGAAGATCAGGCTACGTCAAGCGATACCGTCGCCAGTCAGACGCGCGCCCTGGCCGAAGACCTGCTCAAGGGACCACGGCGCGAGCTGTGGCGACAGGAGTAGCACGTATGGCGGTCAATCTCGACTACCCGCCGGGCGCCACACCGCTCGATGCGGACGAACTCGCCAGCCTGATTCCCGGCCACATCGCCACGCAGGGCGAACTGAACGAGTGGGAGCAACTCAACATCGTCCAGGGCGAATCGTGGGCGCACAAACCAGCCCGGCAACGCAAGGACATCCTCGATGAGTCCTTTGTCCGCCAGTTGCACCGGCAGATGTTCGGCGAAACCTGGCGCTGGGCAGGCGAGTTTCGCAAGTCCGACAAGAACATCGGCGTCAATTGGCTCAAAATCGGCGTCGAATTGAAGAATCTGCTCGATGACGTTCGCTATCAGATCGAGCACGCCTCCTATTCGCCGGACGAAACAGCCGTACGCTTCCATCATCGACTGGTGGCAATTCACCCGTTTCCCAATGGCAACGGTCGTCACGCCCGCCTCATGGCCGATCTGCTCGCGGAACGTCTCGGCCGACCCCGCTTTACATGGGGCAGCCGCAGCCTGTCCGATGCCACAGACACGCGTCAGCGCTACATCGCCGCCCTGCAAGCGGCGGATGCTCGTGATTACGCAAAGCTCATTGCCTTTGCCCGGAGTTGACCGGGTGGAACGTTGTATCCCGGACTGAAATCGGCACACTCATCCAGTTCAAATCGGCTAAGGACGCGCTGAATTATTCGCTTCCGTCGTTCCCGCGAAAGCGGGAACCCAGTTACATCAACATTCTGGATCCCCGCCTGCGCGGGGATGACGCTCGAAGGCAACGGGAAGCGTCCGCACATCTCAGGTCGCCACCGGAAGCTGATCCCAGCGGGTCGTGTAAGCCGGCGACTTCTGCTCGCGTTTCATCTTCCACTCCTTCCGGACGCCCTCGGCGGCCGAGTGCAGGGTGCCTCTTCCCCAGAGGTCGTTGATGTGATCCATGACCTGCATCAGTCGGGTGTTGTCCTTGGCTCTGGAGAAGAGATTCATCTGGACGGTTCCGGCGTCGCGCAGATTCATCAGGGCCACACCGGCCTTCTGGTAGGCAAAACCGGGGCGGTAGATCTTC
>CAIVZW010000762.1 GCA_903910495.1 uncultured beta proteobacterium | reverse complement strand
GTGGGTGATCAGCGGCAATGGCAGGCTGGCCGCCACGGCCTTCTGCGCGGGGAGAATGGCGTCGCGATAGTACTTCACCGAGAACATCGGCCCCGAGTTGAAGGCGACGTCGTCGAACGATCCCACAAGTAGATGCCCCATTCCACGACCCACGGCACAGTGAGGTCGCCGAGATCGAAGTCACCGACCCCACTCATCCCCTGTTTGGCCGCCGATTTGCGCTTCGATCAGCCAATGAACCCCGATATGGCCAGCACTGTGTTCTGGTCGTGTATCGCGACCACATCCTGTTGCGTATCCCAGTCGAGGCCACAAACTTGGCTGAGGCTCGGCTAACGATTCGCACCAAGCTGACTCTCGACGCCATCACCGAACTCGTTACTTTGGCCGAGCCCTACGAGGCCATATGGACGAGCAACAACAACTCGAACAACACCCCCCAGACATCTGGCGGCGACTCTCCACGGACCGCCAGACCGCCATCATCGACGAACTCGCGTCGATCTTTGCCGAGGTGATTGATGCTTACTTCCGAACTGGTGACGCCGCGCCACCTGGCGCGCAAGGCGATGGTGTACATCCGTCAGTCGAGCCCCAACCAAGTGCTGTCGAATCAAGAGAGTCTGCGGCTGCAATACGCTCTCAAAGAGCGCGCCATTCAGCTGGGCTGGCGTGCCGATGATGTGGTCCTCATCGACAGCGATCTTGGACTCACCGCCGCGAGCGCCGAACATCGCAGTGGATTCAAGGAGCTCATCGCTCAAGTCACACTGGGCGAAGTGGGCATCATTCTATCGTTCGATGTCACACGCCTGGCGCGCAATTGCTCGGACTGGTATCCGCTCCTGGATCTGTGTGGCTACAAACAATGCCTGATCGCCGATCGCGATGGCGTCTACGATCCCGGGTCCCCGAATGGTCGGTTGTTGTTGGGCCTGAAGGGACAACTGTCTGAGTTGGAACTGCATACCCTGCGGGCACGCATGACCGCTGGCTTGCTGAACAAAGCCGAGCGCGGCGAGTTGGCCTTGACCCTCCCCGTCGGCCTCACGCGCGATGCTGCTGGTCGCGTGACGAAAGATGCCGATCGCGAGGTGCAAGACAAACTGCACCTGGTCTTCACCACCTTCCTCGAGGTGCGCTCGGCCAGCAAGGTGTTGCTGTTCTTTCAGCGCCATGACCTATTGTTACCGCGCCGAGACCACTTCGGGGATCTGACCTGGAAGCCGCCCACGGTGGCATCGATCTTGTCGATCCTGAAGAACCCGGCCTACGCAGGTGCCTTTGTGTATGGGCGATCCCGCGTCATCGTGACCGGACCGCTGGCCACCGACAAGCGCATCCAGAACATGCCGATGGCGGAGTGGAAGATTCGGGTGAACGGGGTGTATCCGGCGTATATTACGTGGGAAACGTTCGAGCGGATTCAGGCCATGTTGCAGGACAATTACGCCGAATACGACCGCAACAAGACCCGCGGCGTGCCGCGACCCGGCGCGGCGTTGCTGCATGGCATCGCCTACTGCGGTGAGTGTGGTCACAAGCTGGTGGTGCAGTACAAGAAAGGTCCGGCCTACATCTGCAACTACCTGCGCCAGCAGCATCACACGCCGGTGTGTCAGTTCATTCAGGCTGATCCGGTTGATCGGGCGGTCGTGCAAGCCTTCTTCCAGGCCTTGGCGCCCGTGGAGTTGGACGCCTACGCGCGGGCGGTCGCCACGCATCAGACGCAGGCCCAGCAGATCGATCAGGCGCGTCAGCAACACCTCGAGCGCTTACACTACGAAGCGGAACTGGCGCGTCGGCAGTTTCATCGCGTGGATCCGGACAACCGGCTGGTGGCA
Source organism: uncultured beta proteobacterium (assembly GCA_903910495.1). The sequence continues at coordinate 824 of CAIVZW010000762.1, read as the reverse complement.
GCAGAACTGGAACATCGCTGGGAGGAGGCGCTGCGGTCGCTGAAGGACGCAGAAGCCAGATCGAGCCAGGCCCCCTCGATCGTCTTGCCCGACTTGCCACCCGATCTCAAAGCGCGCTTTCAAGCTATCGGCCAACACTTGCCTCAGATGTGGGCGGACGGTCACATCAGTCAGGCACACAAGAAAGCACTGCTACGTTGTCTGATCGACAAAGTCGTGATGCATCGCTGCGCGCATGATCGGATCGAGGTGCGGATCGTGTGGAAGGGCGGCGACCACACTCCCTTGACCGTGCCGGTCAGCGTCGGGGCGTTCAACCGGCTGACGAATGCCGAGGCGATGGAAGCGTTCATTGTGGCCGAGAGTCAGAAAGGCACCTCGGATGATGACATCGCTCGATCGCTGACCGAGCAAGGCTATCGTTCGCCCATGCGAGAGGAGGTGCTGGCCAGCACGGTGCGAAACATCCGGTACAAACATCGCATTCTGCACAGCCCACATCAAGCGCGCCCGCTACGCATCGCTGGCTATCTGACCGTGGCCCAGCTCGCTAAAGCCATCGATGTGAGTGAGCACTGGATCTATGATCGCATTCACAACGGCACGATCAGCAGTTCGAAGACGTCACCCCGTGGCGGGTGTATATTTCCGGATCGGCCCGAAACGCTCAAGCAGTTCAAGGCCCTGAAGAGCGGCAAGCTCAAGCGGCTGGATTATTGAAGGGAGTATCAAGATGCGTGCTCGAACGCCCAGAAGATATCGAACCCGATCTCGGCCAGCCGCGGCCCGAGCTTCCTGGTCCACTGCCCGTAGCGGTCGAGGAT
>CAIVZW010000761.1 GCA_903910495.1 uncultured beta proteobacterium | reverse complement strand
GCGGACAAGAGCGTGCCTGTCATCGGCGATGAACAGGGAGTCTCCGAGTGACGCGAGATGCTCAGGGCATTCCAGAACCGTCATTCTCAGCGGATAGGTGGCGAGCAGTTTCATCAGGCGCGGACTGCTACGGCGGAAAGGCTCCGCGTTCTTGAGCACAATGCGCAGGCTGTTGCGTTCGTCAGCAGCGAGAATCCGGCGTAGTTCTTCGGCGTTCTCGGCGCTTTCAAGCTTCAGTTTCGACAGGTCCTCATCGAAGATACGGAGGGTTTTCTCTGCCAGTGCAAGCAGCTTGCGCAGCGAGCTGTCGTGCTCTGCCCAGTAAGTGATCAATTCAGAGTTCATGGTATGTTCCTCCGTATGGTTTTGTGCCTGATGGTGAATAGGTCAGCAGGCAAATTGTTACTGATTCCCGGGGAGAAAGGCAAAGCCGGCGAAAAAAAACCCGCAGGCAGCGGGTTTTCCAGAAGGCAGCAGATTACCTGTCGCCATAGGTTCTACGATTACCCCCCGTAGGACCGGTGCGGGCGGGCTTGGCACCCTCACGATGCGGGGCGCGGGCAAAACCGTCATGTTTGGGCGCCCCCGGCTTGCTTGCACGGGCTTCGCTGCGTCCGGCAATACCCGGTTTGACGTGGTGGCCACGATTGTCTCCGCTTTTCCAGGCCGGACGAGCGTTCGGTTTGCCGCCAGGGCGGCCGTTGCCCGTCGGTACACGCCGCGTCGGTTCATGGCCGGCAACAACTTCAACCGGAATCATCTGTTTGGTGAAGCGCTCGATCTTCTTTACGTTGAAGTGCTCGGCGTGGTTGACCAGCGAGATGGCCAGACCATTACGACCCGCCCGGCCGGTGCGGCCGATACGGTGCACATAGTCTTCGGCAAACTTCGGCAGATCGTAGTTGAAAACGTGGGTGATGGTCGGAACATCAATCCCGCGCGCGGCCACATCGGTGGCGACGAGAATTTGCACCTGTCCGCGACGCATCGCACTGAGCGTACGGTTGCGTGCGCCCTGATGCATGTCACCGTGCAGTGCGGCGGCGTTGAAACCGGCGATATTCAGACGGTCGGAGATGGTGTCGGCATCGCGCTTGGTGGCGGTAAAGACAACGGCCTGGTCGATGCTGACGTCGCGCAGCAGATGGTCGAGCAGACGATTCTTGTGCGACAGGTCATCGACGAAATGCATGCGTTGTTCGATATTTTCATGTGTGCTGTGCGCCGCGTCGACCAGGATCGTCAGCGCGTCACGGGTTACCTTGCGTGCCATCTGGCCGACGGTACCATCAAGTGTGGCCGAGAAAAGCATGGTCTGACGCGAAGCCGGGGTGGCCGAAATAATTTTCTCGATATCGTCGATGAAACCCATGTCGAGCATGCGATCCGCTTCGTCGAGGACGAGGATCTGCAACTGCGAAAAATCGATCTTGCCCGATTCCATGTGGTCGATCAGCCGGCCTGGCGTGGCCACCAGAATTTCCGGATTGCGCGACAGCAGTTCCATCTGTTTCGGGTACGGCATGCCGCCGAGGATGGCTACCGCTTTCAGGCGACGCAATTGTCCCGCGTATTTTTCGGCTGCTGCAGTGACCTGCAGGGCGAGTTCGCGGGTCGGGGCGAGCACCAGCATCTTCGGTTGCGCCGGCTGGAAACGCGGACGGTCATTGCCGCGTGTGTGGCCCAGTGCG
>CAIVZW010000760.1 GCA_903910495.1 uncultured beta proteobacterium | reverse complement strand
TCCAAAAAGCTGCAATTCGCCAGAGACGGCGCATTGATAATTCTGGTGCTTGTGCTCATCTGTTACTCCAACTTATTGCCGTAGGTCGCCTGAGCGCATGGCGCTGCAAGCGTTCACTGGCGAATTTCACTCGTTAAAATGGGATAATCACCTGCCTGATACGGTGCGATGGCCACGCTGTACCGAAGTCGTCTCGACATGCTCACTGATCCTTCACCCTTCGCCGAGATAATGCTTCTGCACACTTTCGTCCGCCATGAGCTGCTTCGCTTCGCCGGATAGCGCTATTTCCCCGTTCACCATCACGTAGCCACGGTTTGCAACGTTAAGCGCGGCCTTAGAGTTCTGCTCCACAAGCAACACGGTGACGCCATCGGCGTGAATTTTCCTGATGATTTCGAAGATGCTTTTCACGATGAGCGGGGCCAATCCCAGAGACGGCTCGTCCATGAGCAGGACGTCGGGCCTGGACATGAGCGACCGGCCGACCGCGAGCATCTGCTGCTCGCCTCCGCTCAGGGTGCCCGCCTCCTGCTTCTCCCTTTCCTCAAGACGCGGAAAGAGAGCGTAAACATAATCAAGACCTTCCTTGAAGCTCCGCTCCTTCCTGAACGCACCAAGATACAGGTTCTCCTTCGTCGTCAGCTTGGGGAATACGTGCCTGCCCTCGAGAACGTGCGAGATCCCAGAGGCCACGATCTTTTCGGCCCGCTTCGCGGTGATGTCCTCGCCGCGAAACGTGATCTTGCCCCCGGACGGCTTGCCCAGGAGACCCGAGACGCAGCGCAGCGTCGTCGTCTTGCCGGCCCCGTTCGAACCGAGTATCGCCACCACCTCGCCTTTGCCGACCGAGATGTTGATGCCCTTGAGCGCATGATTGGCGCCGTAGTCGAAGCTCAAATCCTCGATCCTGAGTATTTCCTCCATCATTCGCCCCCCAGGTAGGCTTCTATCACGACCGGATCGCGCTGGATCTCCTCGGGCTTGCCGGAGGCGATGAGCTTGCCGTAATTCATCACGTAGACCGCGTCGGCCATGCCCATGACCATCTTCATGTCATGCTCGACGAGGAAGATCGTCTTCTCGAGTTCCCGGATCTTCAGGATGAAATCCATCACGTCGACCTTTTCCTTCGAGTTCATGCCCGCGACCGGCTCGTCCAGGAGCAGCAGCTTCGGATCGCTGGCCAGCGCCCGGCCGATCTCGAGTTTCTTCTGCTGTCCGTAGGAGAGGTTCCTGGCGAGTTCCGAGGCGTGATCCGCAAGGCCGATGAATTCCAGAATGTCCAGCGATTTTTCGAGGATCTCCCGCTCCTCGGTTCGCTGCCGGCGCGTACGCAAGAGGTCGCTCGCCAACCCGCAGCCGCACTTCGTATGCCGCCCGACCATGATGTTCTCGAGCACGGTCATCCGGTTGAAGAGGCGGATGTTCTGGTAGGTGCGCGCTATGCCTCGCTCGTTAACCTGGTACGGCTTGAGCCCCGAGATGACCTTGCCGACGAATTCGATCTCCCCGGCGAGGGGAGCATACACACCGCTGATCAGGTTGAAGGCCGTCGTCTTCCCGGCACCGTTCGGCCCGATCAGCGCGGTCACGCTCTTCTCGCGGACGGTCATGGTCAGCCGGTCGACCGCCGTGAGACCGCCAAAGGCGATCGTGACGCCGTTCAGGCTCAGCATGGCTTCTTCCCCTTGCTCGCGAATTTGCGGAAGTAGCTTTTGACGTCGATGCCGCGGGAGATTCCGCTGGGGATATACACGATGATGGCGAGCAGGAAGACACCGTAAACCAGCATCTGGTAGCTGCCGAACTTCTGCAGGAATTCAGCGACGATGGTCAGCGCGCAAGCGCCGATGATCGGGCCCCAGAAATTGCCCATGCCGCCGAACAGGAGCATGGTGAGAAACAGCGTCGACAAGTTCAGGGTGAAGCTCTCAGGGCTGATGAAGCCGATCAGGTGGGCGTACAGCGCGCCGGCGACGCCTGTATAGAAGGCGCTGATGGCAAAAGCCATGGTCTTGTATTTCGTGACGTGGATGCCCATGCCGTTGGCCGCGTGGGCGTCTTCGCGTATTGCCACGAAGGCTCTTCCGGTGCGCGAGTTGACGAGCGTCTGCTTCAGTGCGAGCAACAGTAGAAGGATGCCATAGACGACGTAGAAGTACGCCACGTTCGACTCGAAATCGAAGGACCCGAACTTTGGTCGCGGGATGAAGTTCATGCCCGAATAGCCTTCGGTCAAGCTGCGCGCCTGTGAGACGAACAGATAGACGAGTTGCCCGAACGATATGGTGACGAGCGCGAGGAAATGGTGGACCAGCTTGACGGCCGGTAGCGCGAGCACGATGGCCAGGATCGTGGCCAGTACCCCGCCGATAAGGATCGTCGCGAAGACCGGCAGGCCGAGGTCCCGCGAGAGGATCGCCGAGGCGTAGGCCCCGATGCAATAGAAGCCCGCATGCCCCAGCGAGATCTGCCCGGTGTAACCGAAAAGGATATCGAGCCCGGCAATCACGATGATCGATATCCCGGTCGTACATAGCAGGAGAACTACGTACGAGTCGGATTGGAAAATGATCGGGAGCAGACCTCCCAATACGGCTATCGCGAATGTCAGTACCCTTTGGGGCGTCACTGCGCGCGAGTTCATCGAAGGTTTCCTCACATTAATCATCGTACACATGCCCTTTGAAAAGCCCGCGAGGAATGAAGATCAGGAACAGGATCAAGATGAAGAACGAGATGAAATCCTTGTACATCGACGATATGTACGCAGCGGTGAAGGTCTCTACACCACCCAGCATCAATGAACCGACGACCGCACCGTACATGTTCCCGTAGCCGCCGATCACGGCGCCGGCGAAGCCCTTGAGGCCGATCATCACGCCCATATGGGCGCTAACACCGTAGATCGGGCCGATCAGCATCCCAGCGACGCCGGTGAGCATCGAGGCTATTCCCCACGTTATGCCGGTCGTCCTGGACACGTTGATGTTCATGGTCCTGGCCGCCATCGGATCCTGAGCCGCCGCGCGCATTGCAGTCCCGATCCGGGTCTTGGTCATGAAGAAATGCAGGACGAGCATGACCACCAGGGCGATCGCGATGGCCATGAGCGCCTCGGGCGGGACCCTGAAGCTGCCGATATTGATCCGGCTGACCGAGAAGATCGGCGGAAACTGGAAGACGCTGCTGCCCCAGATGAGCATCGCCAGGTTCTGGAGGATTATGGACAGGGCGATGGTCGCGACGACGATGAATATCGCGTTCGCCCCGGCCTTCTGGAGTTTCCTGATGATGAATTTCTCGATGAATACGCCGAGGAAGTACATGCAAAGCATGGTCAACAGCAAGGCGACCGGAAACGGCAGATTGCAGTATTTGTAGAACGTAAGTCCGAGGAAAGCCCCTAGCATGAGAAGCTCGCCCTGGACGAAGCTCATGAGTCCCGAAGCGCTGTAGATCAAACTGTAGCCGAGCGCGACGAGTCCGTAGATGCTGCCGATGACCAGAGCACCGACCAGTATTTGGAAAAACACGAAGCCCCCTCCCGAAATTGAGGAGGGGGCCGGACACTAGCCCGCCACCCTCCGCGCCACCCCCGATATTGCGCGCCTACTTCTTGATGGTCTTCAAGTAGTCTTCGAGCAGCACGTCCTGGCCATTCTTGATGGCGAACATACGGGCCGCGCGGATACCTTCGCCCTTGCCGTTCCGGAAATCGAACACACCGGCGAGCCCTTCGAATCCATTCAGGCTCGCGATCTGGTCACGCACCGCCGTGCCGTCCGTGCCTTTCGCCCGTTTGACGGCCTCGGCGAAGATCATGACGGAGTCGTAAGTCCGGAGCGCCGTCTGGCTGTCGGGCATTTTCCCGAATTCAGTCACGAAAGCCTTGAAGAAGTCCTGGTGCAACTTGTTGAAGGCCTGCTCTGGCTTCGGCGGAATCACGTAGGAAGACCCGAATACGGCGCCCTCCGCGTCCCTGCCTGCCACTTCCTTCACCGACGGAACGGACAGACTCTCCGGCCCGACGATCAGGCCGTCGAAGCCGTTGAGCCGCGCCTGCTTGACGATCGGGCCCTGGTCGGCATCCACGCCGAGCGCGACGAGCACGTCGATCTTGGCGTTGATCAGTTTCGTGAGTTGTCCGGTGAAATCCGAATCACCGGGATTGAACCATTCGGCAACCAGCGGGATGCCGTACTGTTCGAGCTGCTTCTTCACGTCATCCACGCCGGTCTTGCCGTACTCGTCGGCACGGCCGAGGGCGCCGACCTTCTTGTATTTCAGTTCGCTGATGGTCTTGGCGATCTGGACATTGATCAGATTAGTGTTCGCCAGCGGCCGGAAGAGATAGGTATATCCCTTCTCAAGCCAGCCCGGGCTCGTGCCGATGCCGATCTCGGGAATCTTGGCCTTCTCGACGACCGGGGCCGAGGCGAGGATGTTGCCTGAATGCAGCGAGCCAACGATTAACTGGACCTTGTCGGAGCTGATCATGCGGGTCACGCCCTTGACGGCCTCCTCTGGAGATGACTTGTCGTCGTACGACACGAGCACCAGCTTCCGCCCGATCACGCCGCCTCGCGCGTTGATCTGCTTGATCGCCAAGTCCGCGCCCTGCTTCGACGCGATACCGGAAAGAGACATCGGCCCGGTCAGGGGGCCGTAGAATCCAATGTTAATGTCCTGAGCGGCGACGGGTAATGCCGCCAAAACGCCCACGCATACACAGGCCAGGGTGATCTTTCTGAGTCGCATACGTTTCTCCTTTTGGATAAGTAAGTATTGTATTCGTCCTACAATAAGACCATAGACGCTAGGCTGTAATATTGGAAATCACAGTCACGAATTCACGCAACTGCTCAAGGACAACGCAGCGTAAATTGATTGTTATAGTAGAGATGTTTGTGATAGCGTTAGATCAGGAAATGGAATGAGTCGATACAATTATGGAATCGCAGAAGATACGCCACGCCCCCTGATATGCGCATGAAGGATCTAGCGCCAAAGCGATCATGTAAAAGACGATTCAATTGCGGCACACGAATACTATTCGGCCGCGCTATTTCTATTTCTTCACTTGAGAGTCGTAGGCTACCGAGCGCAAAGAGTCGATGAAAGCCTGCGCTGGAAGGCGCAAGCTTGTATCGCGCCGAGTGAGGATTCCGAACGCAGGCAGCCGCCCGCCAATTTCCACAGGCAACCTGCAAAGCAACTTGCTCCGCAGATGATCACGAACGATGGGTTCGGGCAAGAGCGCTAGCGAATCTCCATATTGAAGCAATTGCAAAATTGCAAAAATTGAACTGCACTCGACAATGTTTGCTGGTGTAGAGATATCGTGTATTTCGAATTCTTTCTCAAGCAATACGCGGGCCGGATTCTGTAGCGGTAGTAATACCCATGGCGAATCAGTGAGATCACCTAGGGAAAGGTCTTGACGTTGACTGAGAGGATGCCCAAAGCGGGAAACAAAAATCAATTCTTCCTGCTTCAACTCCTCGAAATCGAACTTGTTGTGCTGCATGGGACTATTAAATCTGCCCACAGCTAGATCCAATTTCCCTAATTCGAGCATCGGCAAAATCTGGTCGCTGGTTTCTCCCAGGAGTTGCACGTGGATGAGAGGGTAATTTGATTTCAGTCGATGGATGGCTAAGGCGACCAGATCGGGCGCGGCGGCCATAATTGTGCCTACGACGAGAAAACCATAGCCACCGCCCTTCTTGATCTCCAAATCCTGAGCAAAGTGTTTTAGCGCGGCGAGAGTTTGCGCGGCATAGGTCACCACTTCTTTCCCCAAGTCCGTGGGCGTCATGCCCCGTGGCTGTCGTTCGAACAGAGGCATGCCAAAAGCATGCTCAATTTCCTGGAGAATTTTTGTTGCTGACGGTTGCGAAATATGGACTTGTTCAGCCGCACGGTGCAAATGACGGCATGAATCCACCGCACAGAGCAGGGCTAGATCCTTCATGCGCAAACGGTTCGTCAAGACAGCGTCGAGCGTACTGGAAGTGGGGGATTTTTTCTGCGATTCCATAATTGTATCGGCTCTTTCCATTTCCTGATCTGAAGCTATCGCAAACATCTTTAGTATAACAATATACAGTGAGACCAAACACCTTCGGCGCGACAGTGATGACACTCGATGAAGCTCTGTACGCGCTGAAAAAACGAAGGGAATACCTATGAGAAAAGTAAGCTACGGGATCGCGATCTCGCATGAAATACTCGGGGCGAGTGCTCCCGTGCCTTTTCAGGGCAGTATTCCAGAAGGAATGGTGAAAGCGGCTGACATGGGCTTTGACTGCGTCGAACTTCATATCCGGAATCCATCCGACTTCGATCCCAAAACTTTGGCGCGCAGTTCGAAGGAAACGGGAGTCAGGATCGCGGCGATCGGGACCGGACTGGAATATGGCCTGAACGGACTTAGCCTGACTTCCGACGATTCTTCCGTAAGGGCAAAAGCGGCGGAGCGGATGCGCGAGCATATCAATCTGGCAGCGCATTTCGGCGCTGTGGTTTTCTTTGGGCTGATGCGGGGAAAATGCGGTAGCAGGGCTCGGCTACCTGAATATCTGGACCGGCTCGCAGAGCAATTTGCTCCGCTCGCAGCCTATGCAGACAAAATGAAAGTCCCCACAGGGCTTGAGCCGGTCGCCTATTATTATTCGGATCTGCTCAATACGACGGATGAAACGCTCGATTTCCTCACCCGGCCCGGTCTTGAATCCATCGGACTCCTGCTCGACACGCACCATATTTTTCTTGAGGACAAGAGTATGGAAGCCTCCTTGCGGAAATGTGCAGGAAAGATCACGCATTTTCACCTCTCGGACTCGAACCGCCGGTATCCGGGCGCCGGAAATGTCGACTTCGCCCTTGCGGCGCGCACGCTCGACGATATCGGGTATGCCGGTGCCGTTTCCCTGGAGATTGTGCCGGCTCCTTCCGCGGATGAAGCAGCGCAAGAAGGCTTGGCGTGGATGCGGAAAACCTGGGGTCGTTGATCAAACAGTGTTTTAGCAATACAGGAAAAGGATAACAATGAACGCGAACAAATATCTGCAATGGTTGAG
>CAIVZW010000759.1 GCA_903910495.1 uncultured beta proteobacterium | reverse complement strand
CTGCTGCTGTTCGCGCCCATCCTGTATCCGATCGCCCACGCGGTCGGCGTCAGCTCGCTGCAATTTGGCACGATCATGGTTGTTAACCTCGGCATTGGTCTCGTTACACCTCCGGTGGGCAATTGCCTCTATCTGGGCATAGTTCTGGCCAAGTCCAATCTCGCCGAAATGACCGTGGCGTGTATACCGTTCCTTTCCATCAATTTCCTTGTACTGCTGCTGGTAACTTACGTGCCGGTTATAAGCACCTGGGTTCCATCATTATTCTTCAAGGGCTTCTGATCATCGCGGCTATTGCTTGAAAGGACAGCCATGCGTGTCTTGATAACCGGGGGTAGCGGGTTTCTGGGGACAGCCATTATCCAGAGGCTGCTCGATAACGATTTTGAGGTCCGCGCCATCAGCAGTTCAGGCAAAGAGAAACTAGGTGGCCGATCGCTCGGGGACAAAGCGGTTTTGATCGAGTGGCGTAACGGCGATGTTGCAATCATGGAAAATGTCCTGTCTGCCGCCGCTGGCTGCGACGCGATCATTCACCTTGCCGGCGTGCTAACCCCTTTTTGCAAAAACGATCCTGTCGCTGGGGCCATGGTCAACGTCATCGGTACGCTCAATATCTTCGAGGCGGCCAAGCGCCTTGGTATCAACAAGGTGATTTATTCAAGCAGCGGTGGAGTTTTCGGACCGGATGACAGTACTTTCCCGTTTCCCGTCACCCATTACGGCGCTTTCAAATTGGCGAACGAGGCGGATGCCAGAGCCTATTGGCTCGATAATCAAATCGCTAGTATCGGGTTCCGTCCGTTTGTCGTTTATGGGCCAGGCCGGGAAAGAGGCCTGAGTGCAGGGCCCACGCTGGCATGCAGGGCAGCTGCGCTCAACGAGCCCTACACGATACCGATGACCGGGACGATAGGCCTTGTCTATATTGATGACATCGCAGCGTCGTTTGTTGCCTCGTTATGTACAAGCTTTGATGGCGCTCACGTATTCAATCTCCCCGGGATAGCGGTCGGCATTACCGAAATCATAGAAAGAATACGCAGCATCGTGCCGGGCGCGCAACTCGACTGCGCAGGAGACCCGCTGCCGATGGTTTCCACGACCAGAAATGACTATTTCAACGAGTTACTTGAGGTTCCACCTCCGGTCAGCCTGGATACGGGCTTACGGCGAACTATTGATCACTATCGAAACACCTTGTAATCACCTGTTCACGGCAATCGCTTACACAGACATCATTTGGATTTCTTTCTCATTGACTCTGAAGCATTGCTGGTTCGAGAGCGCAGGCCGAGGGGCTTCTCTCAGTAAGCGGGTTTTCGGCTGGCGAGCATACGACGGCGACGAAGACTTCGATCGGCCAACAGGTAGTCCTGCTGGAATAGTGTCAGCACGATCTTGCGTACAGCGGCCAGATTACGTGCGGTTTGGTCTTTGCGCACACGGCAGGCGTCCTCGCGAAAGGTGACATCCAGGGTCCAGTGCATCGACTCGATCCCCCAGTGCGCCCGAACTGCCCGGGCAAACTCGCCGACAGTCTTGATGCCGGTACTGGCAATGAAGTAACGCTGCTCAACACTGGTTTTCTCTCCGATCTCCTGGGTTGTCTCAATCATCCCCAATGCGCCGAGATTCTTCCAGACTTCTCTTTGGGCAGGATCAATCCAGGAAAGGTCTGTCACCAGCAGCGCCCGGCGGGTTTCGATTCGACCGTGATCTTTCTCAACCGTCGTCTCATGCTGGATATCCACGCCGCGCCAGCCGAGCT
>CAIVZW010000758.1 GCA_903910495.1 uncultured beta proteobacterium | reverse complement strand
GTCGTCCTCCACGTACGGCCTTGCCTTTGTCACCGACAACTTTGCCGGCAATGAATTGGTTACGCAAACGACACGCCCAGCCTCGGGATAGTCCGATGGCTTCTGCCGCTTGTTCGAGACTCAGGTTATAGCGGAGCGGAAAGACCACCGCCTGGGCTTGCCGCAGCTGCTCAATCGTCGTCGCGGAGGCAATGACTCGAAGCGCTCGTTCAACAACCTCTTCACCGCGCGGTGGTCTTGGCATGAATCACCTCATCACATAAGCTGATGAGATTATTATTACACTAATGTTGTAGAAAAAAAATAATAAATCAGCGGGCCTAGGCTAGGAATCCTCTCGAATGAACTCTTGACCAAAAATCCATTACCATATGTTCATCTATGGATCCTCACTCCTTTGTTTCCTCGGCTGTTATGTTGTTGGTTGTCGCATCGGCTGCGGTGGCCATTTTCAGGCATTTTGGCCTCGGATCGATCCTTGGACTGTTGGTGACCGGGGTGATCGTCGGCCCGAATACGCCCGGTCCATTCATCACCACGGAAGTCGAAAGTGTGCGCCAATTCACTGAGATTGGCGTAGTCCTGCTGCTGTTCCTGATCGGTCTGGAGATGAAACCTCGCCGATTATGGGATCTACGCCACATGCTGTTTGGACTGGGTTCGATGCAGATCATCGTCTCGGCCCTACTCATTGCAACGTATTTCAGGCTGTTTCAACTGGCATGGCCAATTGCACTGCTGATCGGTGTGAGCTTTGCTCTTTCTTCGACCGCCATCGTGATCCAGATGCTCCGCGAGAAAGGCGAAATCGCCAGCGTTTATGGTCAAACCGCCTTTGCTGTTCTGCTCATGCAGGACCTTGCAGTAGTGCCGCTTTTAGCGGCTGTTCCCGTCCTGGCGGATGCAGGCCCGCTTCCTTTCGGCCTTGCGCTGTGGGAGAGAATTGGCGCAGCAATCGCGATGCTGTCACTCGTCATCTTGGGTGGTCGCTCTTTGGTGCCGCGAGTTCTCGACTACTTGGCTCGCCGAAATCACCGTGAGGCTTTTTTCTTGACCACGATGGCCGCAGTTTTTGTTGCGGCTCTAGCTATGGATCGTGCTGGGATGTCAATGGCTCTGGGTGCTTTTTTAATGGGGATGATGCTTTCAACGTCGCGCTACAGCCTACAAATTGAGGCCACCATGGAACCTCACAAAGGGCTTCTCATGAGCCTGTTTTTTGTTGCTGTCGGCATGTCGGTTGATGCCAACTCGCTGATTCAGAACCCTCTCGAAATAGGAATGCATGTGCTGGCGATCATTGCCATCAAGATCATTGTTCTATTCTTTCTATGTCTTGTGTTCGGGACCGGTCGGAGCACCGCTTTGCGAGTGGCATTCATGCTCTCTCAGGGCGGAGAGTTCGGATTTGTTGTATTCGGCGCCGGCAAAGCACTAGGTGTCATTGATGATCATGTTTTCTTGACAGCGATCGCTGTAATTTCCATTACGATGATGTTCACCCCCATTTTGGCAAATCTAGGTGGACGATTGGCGAGATGGCTGGACGACGACCAGACCGATATGCATGAGAGATTTCTTCACCACGCCCAAGAGGGCAAACAGGACGTCCGAGTCGTAATTGCAGGATATGGCCGTGTCGGTCATACAGTAGGGACAATTCTCGGCACCAGCGGCATACCCTACGTCGCATTCGAAACTGACGCCGCCTTGGTCGACAAATGGCGTAGTGAAGGGCATCCGGTGTTCTTTGGCGACATCACGGACCCTGAGATTTTCAGTAGTGCAGCCCTGCACGCTGTCGAACTCGCAGTGCTGACGATTGACGATGGACCGACAGCGATTAGAGCTGCGTCACTGATCCGTGCACATGCCCCGCAAATTAATATTGTTGCCAGAGCACGTGACCTAGTTACTTGTGACGCGCTCCAGCAAGTTGGCGTCAGACATGCGTTCCCGGAGACACTTGAGGCGAGCCTACGCTTAGCGGCTGAAAGCCTTGAGGCACTTGGCGTTTCTACCGCTGAGAGTGAAATGATGCTGCGCGGAGTACGCGATACTGACTATGAGCTTGTGCAGATGGGGCCAGAAGGAATGCCGCAAAATGAACGGTAAATTGCATCGCTAGCGGATGGCCGCAATTGTGGTGAAAGACGACCCAATCAAGGCGGTTGTTGTCGGGTTTTATGTGACCGGTCATGACCGGTTGGGTGAGGTCGCGCAAGGCCGCTTCGGAGCATTCAATTTCGAAGAGGTGGGATTCGGCTGACCGACTGCTCTGGAGAAAGCTGACCAGCGCCTTTGGGTCGCCAAGAGACGACGCTGCGAAATTATTCGCTGCCGGGAAGCCGTCATTGAACTTCAAGTTTGGCCGTGAAAGCTACATCTGCATATAGGAATCGATTAGAACGCCCTACACAGAATAATCTGGAAAATCTTTCTACGAACTACTGAGCCAAACAACGCTCACCCACGGTTAAATCAGGACCCCCCATTGTTTTTGTTAAAGGATGTTTTACTCGTGACTAGAATCAAGATTTGCGGCCTGACCCGGCTTGATGATTTGCTCGCGGCAGTGCAGGCGGGTGCCGATGCGATTGGTCTGGTTTTCTATCCGCCCAGTCCGCGCCATGTCGATCTGAAAACGGCGGCAGAACTGGCGCGTGCCGTTCCGCCCTTGGTCACCATCGTCGGGCTTTTCGTCAATGCCGATCCGTCGCTGGTGAAAGAAACACTGGCCGCGGTACCCATCCACCTGCTGCAGTTCCACGGCGACGAGGATGAAAGCTATTGCCGGCAATTTGATCGGCCGTACATGAAAGCGGTTCGCGTCAAGCCGGGAATGGATTTGGTACAATACGCTGATGGATTCCCCTCGGCGCAGGCGATTCTTCTGGATGCCTTTGTCGAGGGTTACGGTGGTGGCGGCAAGGTTTTTGACTGGGCACTGATTCCGCCAGCCTTGGGAAAACCGATTGTACTTTCCGGTGGGCTGGATGCCGGTAATGTCGGTGAGGCCATAAGCCGTGTGCGTCCGGCAGCGGTGGATGTCTCATCGGGTGTTGAAGCCGTCAGGGGAATCAAGGATGCTGAAAAGATTCGTGCTTTCGTTGCTGCTGTGCGTGCGGCTGAATTGACGCCGACCGATTGATCGCAAGAGGACTACCGATGCGCAAGACTCCTGGTGGAATCACCCGTACCTGCTGGAGACGCTTCTTCGCCAACCATGCCTGAGGCCGACGACCGCTTGCCGATCGTCTGTCCGTATTCCTTTGCATCTGCCTCAAGGAGAAATCATGGTTACCTCTCGTTATGACTTGCCTGACACCCTCGGCCATTTTGGTCCATATGGTGGTGTTTTTGTTGCCGAAACACTGATCCCGGCGCTGGAAGAACTGAAGGAAGCCTACGCGTTCGCGCAGCGCGATCCGCTGTTCATCGCCGAATTCGAGTACGACCTCAAGCATTATGTCGGTCGCCCGAGTCCCGTTTACCACGCCAAACGCTGGTCCGATCTGCTTGGCGGTGCGCAGATCTATCTGAAGCGTGAAGACCTGAATCACACCGGCGCGCACAAGGTCAATAACTGCATCGGCCAGGCCATGCTCGCCCGCCGTATGGGCAAGCCGCGCATCATTGCCGAAACCGGCGCCGGCCAGCACGGCGTGGCGACCGCCACAGTGGCCGCGCGCTACGGCATGGAATGCGTGGTCTACATGGGGTCCGAGGACATCAAGCGGCAGGCGGCCAACGTCTATCGCATGAAACTGCTCGGCGCAACCGTGGTACCCGTCGAGAGCGGTTCCAAAACGCTCAAGGACGCGCTGAACGAAGCCATGCGCGACTGGGTGACCAACGTCAGCAACACCTTCTACATCATCGGTACGGTGGCCGGTCCCCACCCATATCCGATGATGGTGCGCGACTTCCAGACGGTGATCGGCAAGGAAGCCATAGTGCAGATGCAGGAGCAGTGCCAGCGTCAGCCGGATGCCGTGATCGCCTGCGTCGGCGGCGGGTCCAACGCCATGGGCATCTTCCATCCCTACATTCCCATCGAAGGCGTCCGTCTGATCGGCGTCGAAGCCGCCGGTGACGGTATCGAAACCGGTCGTCACGCGGCCTCGCTGACCGCTGGGCACCCTGGCGTTCTGCACGGTAACCGCACCTATCTGCTACAGGACGAGAACGGCCAGATCATCGAAACGCACTCGATTTCGGCCGGTCTCGATTATCCCGGTGTCGGTCCGGAACACGCCTGGCTCAAGGATAGCGGCCGGGCAGAATATGTCACCATCACCGATAGCGAAGCCCTGGAGGCTTTCCACAAGCTGTGCCGCCTGGAAGGCATTATTCCGGCGCTCGAATCGAGTCATGCCGTGGCCTACGCCGCCAAGCTCGCGCCAAGCTTGCCGAAAGACAAAATCCTGCTGGTCAATCTCTCCGGTCGCGGTGACAAGGATATGCACACCGTGGCCGAAAAATCGGGGATTACATTCTGATGTCGAAAATTCAAGCCACATTCGAGCGCCTGCAGGCGCAAGGGCGCAAGGCGCTGATTCCGTTCATCACCGCCGGCGATCCCGATCCCGCGTTGACCGTGTCGCTGATGCACACCCTGGTCGAGGCCGGGGCGGACATCATCGAACTCGGCGTGCCGTTTTCCGATCCGATGGCCGACGGGCCGACCATCCAGCGTGCTTCCGAACGCGCCTTGAAGCAGGGCGTCAGCTTGCGGCAGGTGCTGGGCATGGTGGCCAACTTCCGCGCCGACGATAACCAGACGCCGGTGGTCCTGATGGGCTACGCCAACCCGATCGAGGCCATGGGCGTCGATGAGTTTGCGGCGGCGGCCTTTGATGCCGGTGTCGATGGCGTTCTGGTCGTCGATTATCCGCCGGAAGAGAGCGTCGACTTCGCGCACGCCATGCGCGCCAATGCGCTTGATCCAATCTTCCTGCTGGCGCCGACCTCGACAGCGACGCGGATCTCGCAGGTTGCGGCGCTGGCCAGCGGCTACGTCTACTATGTTTCGCTCAAGGGGGTGACGGGTTCAGCCAGCCTTGATGTGGCCGCAGTGGCCGCGCGCATCCCGGAAATCCATGCGGCCACCGGCGTGCCGGTCGGGGTCGGCTTTGGTATTCGTGATGCGGCCACGGCGGGTGCTGTGGCCAGAATCGCCGATGCCGTCGTCGTCGGCAGCCGGATCATCGAAGAAATCGAACAATCGACCGCTGACACGGTTTGTGCGCGGGTTCATGCGCTGGTGGCTGCACTCCGGCGCGGCATGGACGAGGCGGTCGATAGCCTGCCACCGCTCAGAGGAAGGCCATGAGCTGGTTGAACAAACTGCTGCCGCCGAAGATCAAGCGCAATGACAGCGGTGTCGCACGGGTATCCACTCTGCCCGAAGGCCTGTGGAGCAAATGTCCGTCGTGCGAGGCCGTGCTCTATGCCACGGATCTGGAGAAAAACTGCCAAGTCTGCCCCAAGTGCGGACACCATAACCGCCTCAACGCGCGGGCGCGCATCGAACTACTGCTTGATCCCGAAGGCCGCTATGAAATCGGAGCCGAGGTGTTGCCGCTCGACCCGCTGAAGTTCAGAGATAGCCGCCGCTATTCCGAACGTTTGCTCGATGCGGCTGAAAGTACCGGTGAAACGGACTCGATGGTGGTCATGCAGGGCGCACTCAAGACCTTGCCGGTGGTGCTAGCCGCCTTCGAGTTCAGCTTCATGGGCGGTTCGATGGGTTCGGTGCTCGGCGAACGCTTCGTACGCGGGGTGCAGACCGCGGTCGAGCAGGGTTTTCCGTTCATCTGCATTACCGCGTCGGGCGGTGCGCGCATGCAGGAAGGCCTGTTCTCGCTGATGCAGATGGCCAAGACATCGGCGGCCCTGACCAAACTCTCTGAAGCCCGGTTGCCTTTCATTTCGATCCTGACCGATCCGACCATGGGCGGCGTTTCAGCCTCGTTTGCCTTCATCGGCGATGTGGTAATAGCCGAACCGGGCGCGCTGATCGGTTTCGCCGGGCCGCGTGTCATTGAACAGACGGTTCACCAGACCTTGCCGGAAGGCTTTCAGCGTGCCGAATTCCTGCTTGAAAAGGGAGCCATCGACATGATCGTCGACCGCCGCGAAATGAAAGACAGACTTGCGCAGCTTCTGACCCTGCTGCAGAAATTGCCGGCTGCGGCTTGAACCGGCCAGCGTAGGCCTTGTAGCGATCGTAGCGGAAATGCCCGAATGAAAGGATTGAGCTGTGAGCCCTGCGAAAATCAATGAATTCTTCGACATCCTGCGTGCGGCGTGTGCCCGCCAGTTCGGTTTCAACCCCCGGCGCATTACGGCGGGAATGCACTATGTCGGTACGGAGGGACATGGCAAGGATCTCGTGCATGTTTTCCGGGATACCGGCACTCATTCACAGATGGTACTGAAGAATACCTTCGTGAGCTTGCGTGAAACGCAGGGTGATAAACCGCACTGGACCGAAAGCGAGAAAGCCCGCTACAGAAATACCGATGCCGAGATCGACGCCGAGATCAAGGCCAGGCAAGTCGAGCTTGATTTCATCCGTAACTGCCCGCTCTATCAGGACCATCGCCAACATCTGTTGTCGCACTACAAGGACTGGCCAGACTATCAGGCGGGAGGGCCGAACCCGCGTGAAGCCGCAAGAATCCTGCTTGCTGCTCTGGCTGATGCCCGTGATTCAAGGCTGACTACATTTTCTGAACACATGCATTCGACCGATCCCGAGCATCTTGCGCATCTGCTGCTGTCCCCTTGCCACCTTGAACTCGAAGCAAGTAAGCTGGCGGCAAGCCTGAATGGCCGCTAGCACCGATCGTTTCATGGACGCTATTGCTTGACGGGGCCGCCTTCGGTCATTCATCCCAAGCTGGACAGATCGCCTTGAACTGGTGACCGAATCTTGAAATATCTCCATGCTCTACGCTCACCTACGGTCGATCCTACGGTGAAAGAATCTTTGTGAAATCACTCCCCGACTGGCTGGCCTTCCTCGAAAGCCTGCATCCCAAGGGGCAGGGCGGGATTGAACTCGGACTGGAGCGGGTTGGCCGCGTCAAGGCGGAGTTGCAGCAAACGCAGCACTGTCCGCTGATCATCGTCGGCGGGACCAACGGCAAGGGTTCGACCTGTGCCTATCTGGAAGCGATCTACACCTTTGCCGGCTACCGTGTCGGCTGCTATACCTCGCCGCATCTGCTGGAGTACAACGAACGGGTGCGCGTTGGGTGCGCGCCAGTCGACGACGGGGCATTGTGCCGGGCGTTCGAAAAAGTCGAACAGGCACGACAATCCGCTGGCGACATTACCCTGACCTATTTCGAGTTCGGCACGCTGGCCGCGTGGGAGGTCTTTGCCGCACGGCGGGTCGAGATCGCCATTCTTGAAGTCGGTCTGGGCGGCCGGCTCGATGCGGTCAATGCCTATGATGCCGATTGCGCCATCGTGACGGGCATTGCGCTTGATCATACCGACTGGCTGGGATCGACGCGCGAGTCCATTGCTTTCGAGAAGGCCGGCATCTATCGTGCCGGAAAGCCTGCCATCTGTGCCGACCCCGAGCCACCGCAATCGCTGCTCGATTACGCTACTGGCATTGATGCCGATCTGCGACTGCTTGACCGCGATTTCGGTTACTTCGGCGACCGGACGCGATGGACGTTCTGGGAACGCGATCGGCAGAGTCAGAACGAAAGTACCGTAATCCACCGGGGCGGACTGGCCAATCCCGGTCTGCGCGGAGCCTGCCAGTTGCGCAATGCCTCAGCAGTCCTGGCGGCGATCGGCGTGCTCGGGGAGCAACTTCCGGTATCGATGCAGGCGGCGCGGCGCGGGCTGATCGAGCTGAATCTGCCGGGGCGTTTCCAGGTCCTGCCAGGCCGGCCAACGCTCGTGCTTGACGTGGCGCACAATCCCCAAGCGGTGGCCATGCTCGCCGACAACCTTGGCGAAATGGGATTTTTCGAAAAAACATTTGCCGTTGTCGGCATGCTCGCCGACAAGGATATTGCCGGGGCTCTGGCGGCCCTGGCCGGGAAAATTGATTGCTGGTTGCTGACCACTCTGGATGTGCCGCGTGGTGCGCCTGCTGAAACCCTAGCCGCCGTGGTGGCCAAGGGCAAGATGGGCGGCGCTGTCGAATGTTTCGCTTCTCCGGCACAGGCCTTCACGTGCGCCGCCAAGCTGGCAGGGGAAAATGATAGAATTCTCGTCTTTGGGTCGTTCTTCACGGTAGCGGCGGTTATGCGCACGATGAAACACAGTGCTTGATCCAACCGACACCGCGGACTTCATCCGAAACCACTCGACTCTACAGATACCGATGCCCGATTCCTCTAACGCGAATTTGCAGCTAAAAAAACGGGCGCGCCGCCGCTTGGTGGGGGCGGTTGCCTTTGCCGGTCTGGCCGCCGTGGTTTTGCCAATGGTCATGGACGAAGAGCCCAAGCAGCAGGTTCAGGATGTCCAGATACGCATCCCTGCTCAGGATCAGACCGCGTTCAATCCCAAGGTCGTCAGGCCAGCCGCCAGTACTGCGGCCGGCGAGAAAGCCGCTGTGCCGGAAAAGACCGGGCAGACTGCTCCGCCTGCTGTCGTCGTCAGACCAGCTGACAAGGCTGCGGAAAAGCCAGCGGAAAAGAATAGCGAAAAACCGGTCGTGAAGCCGGTCGAAAAGGCATCCGAAAAAGTTGCCGATAAAGCGGCGGAAAAGCGCGCTGAGAAGACTCCGGTAACGGCCAGCGAAAAGACGGTCGCGGCAAGCGTCAGCGAACCGCAGCGTGCGGCGGCAATCCTCAGCGGCAAGGCGGTAGAGGCTGCCCAACTCGCAACTGCCGGCAATAACGTGCCGTTCGTCATCCTGATCGGCGCCTTCTCCAATTCGGCCAACGTCAAACAGCTCCAGACCAAAATAGGCGAGTTGGGCATCAAGGTCTTCACTGAACCGCTCGACTCGCCCGAAGGCAAGAAGACGCGAGTGCGAGCCGGCCCTTTCCCCAGTCGTGAAGCGGCCGACAAGGCGCTTGACAAACTGAAACGCATTGGCGTCAGCGGCGTTGTCGCGGCCAAACCATGACCGCCTTCGATTACGTTGTTATCACCCTGGTGGCAGCGTCGGTTGCACTGGGTGTCTGGCGCGGTGTGGTTGGCGAAATCATTGCGCTGGCAGCCTGGGTAATGGCGTTTTTCGCGGCCAAGTGGTGGGGGGCCGAACTGGCCCGGGTTTTTTTTACCGGCATTGCCGATCCGGCCTTGCGTATTGTTGCCGCCTGGGTGGCCGTGTTCGTCGCCGTGCTGGTGCTGATGGCGCTGTTGCGTCTGGCCGTACGCGGTCTGCTCAAGGCGCTCGGCCTGAGTCTCAGCGATCGCTTGCTGGGGCTTGTCTTTGGCCTGGCACGCGGCCTGGTTATTGTCTTGGCGCTTATTATCGTTGGCGGCATGACGTCTTTGCCCAAAGAGCGCTGGTGGAGCGAGGCATATTTTTCTGCGCCGCTCGAAACAGCGGTGCTGGCCGGCAAACCCTGGCTGCCGCCGGAAGTGTCTAAACGGATTCGATTCAGGTAGGGAAATCTATGTGCGGTATTCTCGGGGTTGTTGCCACCACGCCGGTCAATCAGTTGCTCTATGACGGGCTGATGGTGCTGCAGCATCGCGGTCAGGATGCGGCCGGCATCGCTACCGGTGAAGGCGATGCCTTCCACATCCACAAGGATTCCGGGCTGGTGCGCGACGTCTTTCGTACGCGCAATATGCGTAGCCTCTCGGGTAATGTGGGCATCGCCCATTGCCGTTATCCGACTGCCGGGTCGTCTTCGGATTCTGCCGAGTCGCAGCCTTTCTACGTCAATTCGCCGTTCGGAATCGTGCTGGCACACAACGGCAATCTGACCAATACCGAACAACTGCAGGAAGAGATGTTCAGGCAGGATCTGCGGCACATCAATACCAATTCCGATTCCGAGGTGCTGCTCAACGTGCTGGCGCACGAACTGCAGGACACGGCCAAAGGCTTCCGTCTTGATCTGGACACCATTTTTGCTGCCGTTGCCGGGGTGCACCGACGCTGCAAAGGGGCCTATGCCGTGGTGGTGCTGATTGCCGGCTACGGCTTGCTCGCCTTCCGCGATCCCTTTGGCATTCGTCCTCTGGTCATCGGCGTACACGAAACGCCGCAAGGCAACGAGTATCTGCTGTCCTCGGAGTCGGTCGCCCTTGATACCCTGGGTTTCCGCGTGCTGCGTGATGTCGAGCCGGGTGAGGCCATTTTCGTTGACATGGCGCATCAGATGCACCATCGCCAGTGTGCCCAGAACCCGGTACTGGCGCCCTGCATTTTTGAATTCGTCTATCTGGCGCGCCCGGATTCGGTGATCGACGGCGTATCGGTTTACGAAACCCGGCTACGCATGGGTGAGCATCTGGCCGACAAGGTGATCAAGAAGATTCCGGTCGAGGATATCGATGTGGTGATCCCGATTCCCGATTCGAGCCGCCCGTCGGCCATGCAACTGGCGCAGCGCCTGGGCATTCCGTATCGCGAAGGTTTCGTCAAGAATCGCTACATCGGGCGCACATTCATCATGCCGGGGCAATCGACACGAAAACGGTCGGTACGTCAGAAACTCAATACCGTGGCGCAGGAGTTCAAGGGGAAGCGTGTTCTGCTCGTCGATGACTCGATCGTGCGCGGCACGACCAGCCGCGAGATCGTCGATATGGCCCGAGCGGCCGGTGCGCGCAAGGTGTACTTCGCTTCGGCCGCGCCACCCGTGCGCTTTCCCAACGTTTACGGCATCGACATGCCGACGCGCAGCGAACTGATTGCGACCGGTCGAACCAATGATGAGATATGCCGCGAGATCGGCGCCGATGCGCTTGTCTATCAGGATCTCGATGCACTCAAGGCGTCGGTGCGTGAATTGAATCCGGCGCTCTGCTGCTTTGACAGCTCATGTTTCGATGGCCAGTACGTGACCGGCGATGTCACTCCGGAATACCTCGATGCCATCGAGCAGGCACGCGAGGGGAAAAACGCAGCGGCCAAGGCGGATGTTCGCGATTCCCGGCAACTGCATCTTAATCTCAACCTGGCGCGCTGATCTGATGGCTCAGAAGTATCAACCGGAAACACTGGCCGTACGTGCAGGGCAGGCGAGAAGCCAGTTCAACGAGCATTCCGAAGCGCTCTACCTGACTTCC
Organism: uncultured beta proteobacterium; assembly: GCA_903910495.1. The sequence continues at coordinate 3,966 of CAIVZW010000758.1, read as the reverse complement.
AGCTATGTTTTCGATAGTGCGGCTCAGGCGGCCGCACGATTTTCCGGTGAGGATGAAGGAAACGTCTATTCCCGATTTACCAATCCGACGGTTTCGGCCTTTCAGGAGCGGCTGGCCGCGCTTGAAGGTGCAGAAGCCTGTGTTGCCACGGCTTCCGGCATGTCGGCCATCCTCGCGCTGGTGATGTCGTTCTGCAGCGCCGGTGACCATATCGTTGCGTCGACCGGCCTGTTCGGGGCAACGCAGCAGTTGCTGGGCAACATCATGTCACGCTTTGGCGTGCACACGAGCTTTGTCTCGCAGACACGGGTTGCGGCGTGGGAAGAGGCCATCCGCCCCGAGACCAGGCTGTTCTTCCTTGAAACGCCGTCCAACCCGCTCACCGAAATATCCGATATTGCAGCGCTGGTTGCGCTGGCCCATGCTCGAGGCATTCTGGTGGCCGTCGATAATTGCTTCTGCACCCCGATCCTGCAGCGTCCGCTTGATCTGGGTGCCGATCTTGTCGTGCATTCGGCGACAAAATTCCTTGACGGCCAAGGTCGCGTTCTGGGCGGGGCCGTGCTTGGCGCAGGGAAACTCACCGAAGAGGTGTTCAAGTTCCTGCGCTCGGCCGGGCCGACGCTTTCCGCTTTCAATGCCTGGGTGCTGCTCAAGGGGCTGGAAACCCTCAAAATCAGACTCGAAGCCCAGTCGGCCAGCGCGCTGGAACTCGCGCACTGGCTCGAAGCGCATCCCGGGGTTGCCCGGGTCTATTACCCCGGACTTGCATCGCACCCGCAGTTCGAACTCGCCCGACGCCAGCAGAAAAGCGGCGGTGCCATCGTAGCCTTTGAAGTCAAGGGAGCACGTGCCGAAGCGTGGAAAATCATCGACAACTGTCGTCTGCTCTCAATCACGGCGAATCTGGGCGACACCAAAACGACGCTGACCCATCCGGCAACGACCACGCACGGTCGCATCACGCCGGAACAACGCGCGGCCAGCGGTATCACGGAAAGTCTGTTGCGTGTGGCGGTCGGTCTGGAAGCCGTTGTCGATCTGCAGAACGATCTTGAGACCGGTCTGGCGCTGATCTAGTGATCTAGCGCGGCGTACGCACCGGGCGAGCAAGATCGGAACGTTTGTTCGCCGTGCTGTCAAGGACGTTCTTGATGGCCTGCGGCAACATGAAATAAGTCATCAGGCTGGAGCCTGAGCAGATCAGCCAGAACATCAGGAAACCAATCGAGTAGGTGGCCAGCACCGGCAGTTCCATCGGTTGGCCCAGCAGATAGAGTTGTTGTGGATCGATCACCGTAAAGAATACGACTTCAGCAATGCCGGCCGCGATAAACGCCGGCCACAGTACCCAGATGATGTGTTTCATGCAGTCCCCTAGAAAGATCGATCAAGTCCGATTGCTTTGAGTGGCTGGCAGCCAACTGGTTCCGCCTTTCAGCGTGACGGGGCTGATTCCGCCGACAAAATCGTCTTTCCCTCCGAGAAACACTGCCAAGTCCTGGCACGTCGCATCTTGTCAGTGTGATCAATCGGCAGAGTCGGCAACGTACAGACTCACTTTTGATTCCTTGAGAGCGGCTTGAATGCTTTCCGGGGGCTCCCTGTCCGTGAATAGGGCATTGATTTCCGATATGTGACAGAGACGAACCATCGGATTGCAACTGAACTTGGTGTGGTCAGTGACCAGAAACACCTGGCGTGCGTTCTCGATGATCGCCTGAGCCACCCGCACTTCACGGTAGTCGAAATCAAGCAGTGTCCCGTCCGGGTCAATTCCCGAAATGCCGATAATGCCGTAATCGACCTTGAACTGTTTGACGAAATCAATCGTTGATTCCCCGATGACGCCCCGGTCGCGCCGGACGACACCGCCGGTGACGATGACCTCGAAATTCGGGTTGTCGCTGAGCAGTGCCGCGACATTCAGATTGTTGGTGATGATACGAAGATTCTTGTGATTGTCCAAGGCCTTGGCGACCTCTTCGGTGGTCGTTCCGATATTGATGAAGAGCGATGCATTGTCCGGGATCTGCCGGGCCACCCGCTGTGCGATACGAATCTTTTCTTCGTGATGCAATACCTTGCGGGTTGAATATTCGACGTTTTCGACGCTGGAGGACAGGCCGGCGCCACCGTGGTAACGGCGTAACAGCCCCCGGTCACACAATTCGTTGATGTCACGACGGATGGTTTGTGAAGTGAGCTTGAAAACTCGGGTCAGTTCTTCGGTGGACATGAAGCCGCGCTGTTTTGCCAACTCCAGGATGTCCTGATGCCTTGGGCTAAGGTTCATTTCCGAAACATGTGTTTTCATATTTTAATAAAATAACTATTCCATGGCGGCTGACGCACATCGGTAGAAACCGGCTTGTCAGTATGAAAACTGTTGTAAAACAATGAAAATTTCAAATAAATTGTAACCGATAACAGCCATCGACGTAACTGCAGCTTCGTTCCCGACTTTCCTTGATTTGCTTGTTGACAAAAACAGGTCCGCAACATAATGTTCGTATTAGAAGATATGTTTGTTTACGAACATTTGAGTAGTCGATTTCAACGCCCATTGAACGAAGATACGGAAACATGAGCAGAGCGCAAATACTCGATTCCATGAAGCAAAAAACGAGCTTTGATCTGCTGGTGATCGGGGGTGGGGCGTCCGGATGCGGTATCGCCGTTGATGCGGCAAGCCGCGGACTCAAGGTCGCCCTGATCGAAAAAAACGACCTCGCCGAGGGCAGCAGCAGCCGAAGTACCAAACTGGTTCATGGCGGGGTACGTTATCTGGAAAAAGCACTGAAGAACCTTGATCGCTCGCAATACAACCTGGTCAAGGAGGGGCTCCACGAGCGCGGGGCCTTCCTGAAAAACGCGCCACATCTCGCCAAACGACTCCCTCTGGTCACTCCGATCTATAAATGGATGGATGTGCCCTATGTTTTCTGCGGTTTAATGCTCTATGATTTTCTCGCCGGTCTGCGAGGCCTCGGTCATAGCCAACTGATTGGCCGCAAGGAGGCGCTCCGGCGTTTCCCGATGCTCAAGAGTGAGGGCCTGAAGGCCGGCGTTATCTACTACGATGGCCAGTTCAACGATGCCCGCATGGCGCTTACTCTAGCCCTGACCGCTCAGCAAAACGGGGCGCTTGTGGCTAATCATGTGGCGGCCGTTTCTCTGCTAAAGGGCAACGGCAAAGTGTGCGGAGCCTGTGTTCGTGACACCCTCAGCGGTGATGAGTTCACCATTCATGCACGCGGTGTGATCAATGCCACTGGCCCATTTACTGACCGGGTCAGGCAGATGGACGAACCGTCGGCCAAGCCTATTTTGAATGCAAGTTCCGGCATTCATATTGTTTTGTCTTCGCGATTTGTTCCCCCGGGAACCGGCTTGATGATTCCGCAGACAGAAGACGGCCGGGTCCTGTTCATTCTCCCCTGGCAAGGGCATGCCTTGATCGGTACTACCGACAACCCCGCAGATATCGTCGATCACCCTCAGGCCAAAGAGGAAGAAATTGAATACCTGCTGCGTCATGTCACCCGATATTTCAACATCGCAGTAACACGCGGTGATGTCAAAGCCGTCTGGTCGGGCTTACGTCCCCTGATTCTCGCTCAGGATACGAAAAACACGGCAGAGCTGGTTCGTGAGCACCTCATTGAGGTCAGTCCATCGGGATTGCTGAGCATTGCCGGAGGCAAGTGGACCTCCTATCGCAAGATGGCTGAAGAAACCGTCGATCAGGCGGTTCGGACCTTCAATCTCAAGCCGGCCTGTGCCTGCCATAGCGAAAAATTTCCTCTTGTTGGCGCAACGAACTTTGATCGCCAGGGCGAGAAACTCCTCATCCGTCGTTATGGTTTTGACCCTGATGTGGCGCAGCATTTTCATCACGCCTATGGCGATCAGGCCAGTAAGGTTGCCGACCTTTCCAGGTCTGATCTGGGCGCGCGTTTGCAT
>CAIVZW010000757.1 GCA_903910495.1 uncultured beta proteobacterium | reverse complement strand
GCCGACCAGCGTGTCGCTGAAATCCGATCCAGTCAGGTTCTGAATACTGACGTAGGTATCGCCGGCTGCATCGCCGGAGTTGTTGATCCCGGCGAGCCCCGTGGTCAGGGTGGCGGTCACGCCGGCACCTACGCCCGTGGTGGCGCTACCGACCGTTGCCAGACCCGAAAGGGAGAAGCTGACCGTATTGCTTCCGCCACCACCATCGAGATAATCGGCACCGGCGAGGCCCTGCAGAATGTCATCGCCGCCGTTGGCGTAAATGGTGTTGTCGACTTCGTTACCAACAAGGGTTTCGCCGTAGCCGGAACCGACCAGGCCTTCGATATTGACTAGGGTATCGCCCGCAGCCCAGTTGGTAAACACGAAGCCGAGCGCTGAATTGACGCCGGCACTCAGCAGCGAGACATTGGCCGCACCGTTGTTGTCCCAGTAATCGTAACGGGCATAATCGAAACCGGCACCACCATCGATATAGTCGGCCCCGGCGCCGCCCTGAAGAGAGTTGTTGCCGGTGTTGCCGATCAGGATATCGTTATAGTTGGAACCGTAATAAAGGTGGTCGATACCGCTCAGGGTATCGTTGCCACTGCCGCCGGTGACCACCCCGGTAACCAGACTGGCCGAGATGCCGGATGTCGCATAGCGGTAATCGACAGAATCATTGGCCGTCGAACCACCGATTATGATGTTGGACGTATTGGACGCATAAACGTAGAGCTGATTACTGCCGGTTGCCGTCACATTCTCGAAACCGGTTCCGCTGGCCCGACTGGTGATCGCGCCATAGACGCCGCTGAAGTTGCCGCCGTTTTCAAGGTTGATGTCCATCCGGGTACCCGCACCGGACCAGACGAAGGTATCCACCCCGGCGCCACCGATGTAACTATCCCAGTTGCCGTCTGAACCGGTGATCGTGACGAGATCATCACCGGCCCCCGCATCGAGGGTGGCCACACCAATCCCGTCATCGGTGAGCGAGTCGTTGCCGTTTCCGCCATAAAGCATATCGGTGCCGGCCAGACCCGACAGCGTGTCGTTACCGTCGCCGCCGGTGAGGATGTTGTTATTGGCGTCACCGGTCAAAGTATCGGTAAATGCCGAACCGGTCAGATTCTGGATGTTGCTGTAAGTATCGCCCAAGGCATCGGCGGTATTCGCGGCTGGCGTGGTCAGCGAGGCCGTCACCCCGAGACCGAAGCCGTCATTGGCCGCGTGCTCGTAGCTGGCCGTATTGCTGCCGGTACCGCCGACCAGCGCATCGCCGCCGCCCAGGCCCTCAAGCACGTCGTCGCCGGAACCACCGGTCAGTGTATTGATGCCGCTGTCGCCAATCAGCGTGTCGGCATAATCCGAGCCGGTCAGGTTCTCGATGCTCGTGTAGGTATCGCCCCCGGCCTGGCCTTCGGCAACAAAACCGGAGAGACCGGTGGTCAGCGAGGCGCGCACAAAGCTGGTGGCGTGCGCATAACTGGCTGTATCGTTACCGCTCACGCTGCCGATCAGGGTGTCGGAACCGCCCATCCCTTCGAGGGTGTCGCCGCCCAGGCCGCCGTTAATGACGTTATCCGTACTGCTGCCGATCAGGGTATCCGCGGAATCAGATCCCACCATGTTTTCAATGCTGGTGTAGGTGTCACCCAAGGCATCGTTGGTCTGGGTAACGGCAGGTCCGGCGGCGAAAACGGTGGTCAGCGAAGAAACCACGCCGGACGCAGAATGGGCGTAACTGACAGTGTCGGTATCGATCCCGCCGACGAAACTATCCCCGCCACCCAGGCCTTCCAGCACGTTGTTGCCACGACCTCCGTTAAGTATATTTATCGAGTTGTCACCAATCAGCGTATCCGCATAAAACGAACCAGTCAGATTTTCGATATTGGCATAGGTATCGCCGGCGGCGTCAAAGGTCTGCACCACACCAGCCAGACCAGTTGTCAAACTGGCGGCCACGCCATCCGTAGAGGGGGCATAAGTTACAGTGTCGTTGCCCCCGCGCCCGTCAAAGGAATTGGCCTGATTGCCGGCGGCGCCGGTAAACGTATCATTGCCGGCACCACCAATGAGGTTCTCAATTGAGACGAGAACATCACCACTAGCCTGACCTTGAGTACCGGCATTCGTTGTCAGGCTTACGGTAATGGCACCGGTCGCATACTCGTAGCTGGCTGCATCGGTTCCGAGACCACCATTCAACGTGTCCGCTCCAACACCACCGATCAGTTTGTCGTTGCCGCTACCGCCCAAGAGAACGTTGTTGAGACTATCACCGATAAGAATGTCGTCAAAAGCCGAGCCGGTCAGATTTTCGACATTGGAATTCTCGGAATCAAAATAGATGTCTCCGAGCGCTTCGCCCGTATTGGCTACACCCAATGTCGTATCCAGTGTCGCAGTTAGCCCAGCGGTGGCGCTTTCATAGGCTGCAGTGTCGATCCCCTCCCCGCCAAGCAACTTGTCTGCGCCAAGACCGCCGTCCAGAACATCATTGCCACGGCCACCGCTCAGTGTGTCATTACCCGCCCCGCCATGCACCAGGTCATTGCCGGCACCAGCATTGACGACATCGTCACCATTGCCGGCAAAGACCTCGACACCGACACCGCCCTTCGGCAACACCATCAACGGGTCGCCCGTCGAACTGGTGACGACGAAATCGGCTTGCGTGTCTGCATCGCGCCAGGTGAAACTCAGATTGTCGATCACCTGAAAAGCGATCAGTCCGGCATGGCCATCCACGATAATGTCAGCACCAAAATCAACAGCGGAAACACCATTATTGACGTTATAAACGAGAGCGACATCCAGCCCGTTAAGCAGCATGGCCGCATCGAATGCGACATGCCAAGAATTGGAGCTTGCGCCATCTCGGGTAACACCCGTCCCCAGCACATCAAACCCGGCTATTCCGGCAATGTTGGCATTGAATACCAGTTGGATTGAGGTGACATCAGAGAAATTGTTGAGGGTAATGTGCAGCGTCTTGCTCCACTGCCCGACGTCATTGCTGAAGGCAGGGTTGAAATCAATGGTGTCAGCGCCTGCGGTGCCGTTGATGACTTCATGCGTCGATTGCCCGGCAGCGCTGGCTCGCAATGCCAGTTGGTCAGGCGTCGCACCGGCATCGTAGGCTCCGAGCGGCAGGTCTGCTCGCCCCGACGGGGCGAGCTTGAACGCGGAAGAAGTGTAGAGGTCTGCGCTGACGTTCGGCTGCCCCAGCCCGGTCGCATTGAGAATATCCGCTATGGTCTGTGTCGAATGCCCTACGCGATAAACAGGAGGCGCCGCGGGTTGCAAGGGAGTCACCGTTGCCGGCACCTCGCCTTCGCCCGCCCCGGCGCCATTACCGGGACCCTTGCCCGATCCTGCCGAAGTGCCCACGCCGACTTTCACCATCGGCGCCGGTGGCGAATCGACAAGCGGCGGCTCGCTGACGGGAACGCTTTGCTCCTCCGGCGGTGGCGCCGCATCGATATTTTCGGAGACCAGGCGCAAACTTCCGGCCTTTGCCGGGTTGATGATACCGACCAGCTTGAACAGATCGCCGAGACTGCCCCTGCCGTCGTTGAAAATGACGCTGTGCGGGGTGCCGCCCAGCGCATCGAGGGCGCCATTGGGAATAATGGTGTAGCTGCCATCGGAAAAACTGAGCAGCAAGTCAACATCGGCCACATCAACCGACTGCAGCTGCGCTTGCCCGTGGCGTATGGTGACCGTGCCATCGGCGGCAACTGCGGCACGCTCGACCTCCTGCCCTGCGGCCAGCACCTTAAGCGCCTTGTTGCCCGGAGTATTCGTCTCGTTTGCCATGATTGTCCTCTTTCACCCTAGCGCTGCCTGCATCAGACTATAAAATTACACCTTCCGCTCGGGAAGAACAAACAACTCGTCGCATTAAATCAACCGCTTGTCGTTTCGCCAAGGTTAATCAGGGCTTCACTGGCGCGACGCTGCTCTTCGATCTGGACGACCATGAGTTTGCGTGCCTCTGCCGAATCGTCGGCAATGCGCACCATCAACTCGGTCAGTTGCGTCAGTACTTCACCATTGCCCTTTTCCATAACACCAAGAATGGTCCCCAACTGTCGGCCAACGCGCTGCAACTCACCACGGAAATTCCCCACCGCCTCGGTGTGCTCGTTGAGCGAGCGCAGCATGTCGCCCCGCTGCTTTTGAAAGTCGTCCATCTCGGCATTGAGCGCACGCACCTGCAAGCGCGAGGTCTCGGCCAGCCGGTCCTCAATGCGCAACAGGACGCGCACCCCCTCGCCTTCGGACTCGCCCAGCGTCTGCCCACGCTCGCGCTTCGGCGCTTCCTGCAGGCGGCTGCCTGCTGCATCACCGGCTTGCCCGCCGGGCGAAGCGGCCTGCGCTGACTTTTCAATTTCCCCGCCCGTTGCGCCTGCTGTTGCCGAGGCTGCTGAAGCCGCTTGCCTGCCGACGATCGGCAACGCTGCCCGGGCCAGGACATCGATGGCGGTAGCGGCTCCGTCGCGACGTCCCAAACCCTGCTTCAATGCGCCCTTGCTGTAGGCGAAGCCCTCGTTCGCCAGGGCGAACTCGATGTGTTGCGCGACTTCGGAGCCAAGCAGCGAGATGATGTCGCCCATGCAGCGGCGGATGCCGACCATCATCAGACCGAGGATGATGGAACCGAGCAAACCGAACAGCGAAGCCGAGAAGGCAATCCCCATCGACTGCATCGGTGCCTTCATGCGCGTAATCATGTTGCGGAATACGTCGATCGGATTGGCTTTTCCCATATCGATATCGGCAAAGCTGGAAATCAGCGCGGCGATGTCGTTCAGGGTGGCGAGCAGCCCGATAAAGGTACCGAGCAAACCCATGCCGACCAGCAGACCCGTCATGAACTGGGGCAGTGCTATGCGCGAATTCAATCGCGACGCCACTTTTTCCAGTTCGTGTTCGATGGCGAACTGTTCCTGAGAGGTGATCGACCTCCCGCTTGACGCCGCCATCATGCGCAGTACATAGGCAATATCGACATCCAGATTGATCGCCATTTCCTGCAGGGTGGGCAAATCCGCCCCGGCACGTACCGCCTCGGAAAACCGGGCCAGCGCCTTGGCCTCCTGCATCAAGCGGTGGATACTCTGCAGGATGAGAAAGCCGCCGAGCAGAATGATGACGAAAATGGCGTAGTTGATCTGCGGGTGCGGATTGGAGGTGATCGTCCGCGCGATCATGTCGTAGTAGAACGCCGCACCAACCAGGAGCGCCACAAAAGGTAACGCCACGTAAAAGTAGTAAATTCTTAGCCGTTTAAGCATGATCACTCTCGGTAATTGGGCTTAACAATTGATCCTAAAAAAACTCAGTTGGTCTGGTAAAAACCCGACCATGGTTCGACAAGCTCACCACGAACGGGTTTTTGAGTATCGCCCGGAGGGTGGAACGCCCGTTCGCCCTGAGCAGCCCGCACAGCGGGCGTGTCGAAGGGTTCGTAATCTTGCAACTGCGGTTTTTAGATTGATTACGATACTGCAAAACCACCACCCACGCCGGAATCCGGCAGCGGTCCCATAACGCCACGAGCGATGGACTGATCTTCGGGTGCGCAGAAACGATCATCATCGCGGATCCCGGAACGCCCCGTCGCGAAACTTGAGCAGCGGCGACAAGACGTAGGATAGAACGGTACGCTTTCCGACCACGATGTCGGCACTGGCGGTCATGCCCGGAACAATCGCCATCGGTTGCCGCATACCCGGCACGGGGGCAGCCTCGATGCGCACACGGTAGTAACGCCCTTCCTTGTCATCGATCAGCGTATCGGCGCTGACTTCGGCCACTTCGCCGTCCATCGCCCCGAAGGTCGCGTAGTCGTACGCCCCGAGGCGGACTCGCGCCGGCAATCCGCGGCGCAGATTGGCCCGGTCATTCGGACGGGCACGCGCCTCGATAACGACACGCTGATCATCCGGAGTAATTTCCATCAATACTTCACCGGGGCGAACAACTCCACCGACAGTGGTCACGGCCAGGCGGTTGATGAAACCGGAAACCGGGGCACGCACGCTATTTCGATTCAGACGGTCGGTGTTGGTGCCGACTTCGAGATTGGATTTTTCAAGATCGGCACGGACCTGGGTCAGCTCCGAGGACGCCTCCGAGCGAAAGCGCGCTCTGACCTCGGACACCCGCGATTCGGTCTCCGCCTCGCCCGCCCTCAGGCGCGGCACGGAGGCTCCTGCTTCAGCAATCTGCGAGTTGAGACGCTGGATGCGCGACTGACTTTCAAGGACTTCAAGTTCGGAGGCGGCACCGCTCTTTCTCAGGCTGTCAATCACCTTGAATTGCTTTTGCGCGACCTCCAGCTCCCCGATCAGATTTTGCCGGCGCGAACCGCTTTCGGCAATTTCTCCCCGCTTCTGTGCGCCCTGGTCGTGCAAGACGCGGATCTCTTCAACCAGACGCGCACGCCGCGCTCTCCACGCATCGGATTCCGCGCGGCGCACATCAGGGTCCTTCAGATCATCCGGGAACGGGATACTGTCCAAGCCATTCAGTTCCGCCAGCAGACGCGCTTCCCGGCCACGCAGTGCCGCCCGCTTGCTTTGCTCCTGCCCCAGCGTCGACCGCGCCTGGATGTCGGACAGCTCCATCAGCGTTTGTCCGGCGCGGACAATCTCGCCCTCCTGCACAAGCAGTTGGCGCACGATGCCGCCTTCCAGATGCTGGATGATCTGCGACTTGCCTGCCGGAATAATCCTGCCTTCGGTGCGCACGATGACATCCAGATTGGCCAGGCCGGCCCAGAGCAGCAAACCTGTTGCGCTGACCAGGGTGAGCAGAACAAAGGCGCGCTGCGGCGATAGCCCGGCAAAAAATGCCTGCAGCCTGTTGCTCATCGATTTGAATCGTTCGTTCATCAGCGCGCTATCACCCTGACCTGCGAAGCATCGGCACCCGCCCTGCCCTCGCGCACAGTGACGTCAATACGCGCGGGCGGCATTTTCATTTCAATCAGCAGATTGCGCACCGCCATGGCGCGATAAAAGCCCAGACGCTTGGCCTCGGAAAACCCGGCAGGAACGACCACATCGACCCGCGCCCCGCCGCCGGCCACGATAGGACCGAGGCTGCTACGCAGCTTGTCGGCTTCGGCAGGCGTCAGGGCAACGGCCTCATCCGTAAATCGAACCACCAGGCCGCCACCGATGGCGTTGGCCTGATCAACGCTCTTCAGCGGCTTGGCTACCGCGGACGAAGCGGGCAAGACCTTTTGCGGCGTGAGTAATTCGTTCGCCACGCGCACCTCCTGCTTGAGTGCCTCCACCTGCTTGCGCAACTTTTCTACCTCGGTTTCCGAAGGCTTGAGCGGGCCTGGCGCGGCTGGCGCTTCGTTCGTCATGTCGCTTGTCGCATGCGTATCCTTGCCCAGTTCCATGGCGAACATGAATACGGCAACGGTCATGATGGTCAGCAGGAATAACAGGTTGAGCACCAGATTGGTGACGGCATCGACATAACCTGGCCAGAAAATATCCGAACCGTCGCTATTGCTCTCGATCGCCATGCCTAGTTCTCCCGCTTATCCGCTGTCGGTCCGGCATCCGGCGCAGGACCTGGACTTGCCGCTCCGACGACGGCAGCTTCCTTTGTGCTCGGCTGAACAGCTTTGATCAACGCGGCATTGACTGCGAGGGGTCGTTCGCTGATCTGGACCGGAGCCACCGGCAGGGTTCTGGCGGAAGCCGGGGATACGCCCGAATCGGTTGTGGCCAGACTCGTGGATGACGGGACACTGCCGGTCTGTGCCGCAACCGCTGATAGCGGCACCCCTTGCACCAGGCGGACGATCTGGGCCACCGAACCCATTTCCTGGATGTGCAGGTTAACCAGTCGCACCTTGGCCTGATAGTGACGATCATAGACGTCGAGCAGATCAAGCAGCGACTGGTTGCCCGAGAGCATGCGCTTGGACATCGCCTCGGCGGCCACAGCCATTGATTTGAGCTCCCGGTAACCGGCGCCCAGACGCTCACGCGTTGAGGTGAGCGTGGCGTACTGCGCAGAGAGGGTCTGAACCACGCGTCGGCGCTGGTCATCCAGGCTATATTTCAATTCCATGTGCCGCGAAGAGCGTTCATTGCTGTACTGGAGATCACCACCACCACTGAAGATGCTCCAGTTCAGGACCAGCATCGCACGCTTGTCGCGCTGGCCACTATCACTGGGGTCGCCCCCGGCATGTATCGATTTGTTATCGGTCAATTCCAGATCAAGGCGAGGCAGAAAGCGACTCTTGGCGGCCGACTTGTCGATCTCGGCCGCACGCGATTCAAAGATCAGCGCGGCAATGTCCGGGTTGGAATCCATGGCCAGTTCCACCGCACGATTCAGCGAATCCGGCATCGCTCTGGCACCGAGGTCTTCAAGTTCCGGAAGACGCGCCATGCGTGGAGCGAGATTGGTCAGGCGCACATACTCCACGCCGGCGGCCGCGTGTGCCGCATCCTGCTCAAGGCGCGAGGAAATAGCGGCCTGACTGCGCGCACGCACGCGCGCCATGTCGGAGGCGCTTGAAGCCCCGGCACTGGCGCGCTTTTCGATGTAGGTGAGCAGCTCTTTTAATTGCCCTTCGAAATCGCGCGCCATATCCGCCTGCAGGCGAGTCGAAATCAGCGCGAGATAGGCATTGACCGACGCCAGATAAGCATCTCCGTCGGCAGCTCGCCGGCTCTCCTCACGAGACTGTTCGATCACACCGCGCCGCCCGTAGTCAAAAAAGCTCGGCAGATCCACCAGCGGCTGCCTCAAGGTCAAGGCGGTGTCCGTACGTTGGTGTGTGTCGGTGGCTATCGCTCTTCCGGCGGCATCCAGCGCCACTGAAGGCGATGAGGTTTCCTTGCCGCTGCTTCGGCGCAGGAATAGCGACGGCAGCAACAGGGCCCGCGCCTGTCCCGACTGCGCCCTGGCCTGCTCCGCACGCGCTCCGGCAACCAGAGAATCGCGGCTGAAGCCGCGCCCCGCGCTGATCGATTCGCCAAGATTTGTTTCCGCAGCCTTGTTCACCGGCTCGCTGTCGAGGGGTTGCAAGCCGGGAGTCAGCTTGCTGAAGTCACCGCGCATATCGACCGCAACCGGAATTTCGAAAGTCCCGACCAGAGCAATCAGGCTGTGCTCTTCGGGAACGAGAAAACGGGTTTCCGCGTTTATGATTCTCTCGGAAGAGGGTTCGCTTTCGACCGTCTGAACGCTTTCTGCTGGCGCAGGCTGGGGTTTTACGGACTCTTCGCTTGATTTTGGAGCCAGCGCGACAGCCGGTTTGTTGGGCGCGCTCACCCGTTGCGATGCCGGCAGGATGGCGTTGATCGCCTCGAGAGCGGCCGAAGCCGCGCCAGCCGCCGCAGTGGCCGCAGTGGCCGCAGCGTTGGCGGCATTGGCGGCAGCGGCAGCCGCCGAGGCCGCATTTGACAGGACACCAGACGGTTTGAGCCTTAGTTCCTGAGCGTCATTGGTACGAGGTTCGGCTCCATGAACAATCGGAACCCATGCACAGAGCCCGGCAATAAGGACAACCCCGGCGCGTTTATAATCCCAAATGCTGGAAACCACGTCCACCTCTCAATTGCGAATGCAGTTAAATATCATCATTCGGTTGAACTGCCTTCTGCAGGTTCTGAGAACTGAAGCAAGTCAGGAAGCCCGCGTTTCTTGAGACTTGCCGCTATCTCTCGTCTCTCCGATCAGATTATTATTCTGGCACTTGATGTGTGACAAAATCAGTTCACAACTATTGAGGATCAATAAAAAAATACAATTTGATTATACTGCTGTTAGCATTTATTTCAAACTTGGAATACCTGCCCCGGAACCCCTTGAAACAGGGATTCCAATGGTATTTTTTGGGGGATGCCGAAGTATTCTCTGGAGTCCGCTTTGACTGCTGTTGTCTTGTTTCAGCCCGAGATTCCGCCCAACACGGGTAACGTGATCCGTCTGTGCGCCAATACCGGCGCCGAATTGCATCTGGTGGAGCCGCTCGGGTTTCGCTGGGAGGATAGTTCGCTCAAGCGCGCCGGCCTTGATTATCACGAATTTGCCCGCGTTTTCCGCCATGCCGATTGGAGCGTCTGCAAAGCGGTATTGGCCGGACGACGCCTGTTCGCCATCAGCACGCGCGGCGGCCAACGCTTTGATGCGCCGGTTTTGCGACCGGATGATGTGTTCGTTTTTGGCAGCGAGACGAGCGGCCTGCCCGCCGAGGTCATGGCCGAGTTTCCCGAAGGACAGCGCCTGCGCCTGCCGATGCTGACGGGGCAGCGCAGCCTGAATCTTTCGAATGCGGTGGCGGTAATGGTATTTGAAGCGTGGCGGCAGTCGGGTTTTGCCAACGGGGTTTAAGCGCAATACCCTTCAGTTAAGGCTTTGGTCCTTATTGCATTTCCGCCTTCGGATCACGGCTGAGCAGAGTTTCAACGGCCTCCGCAGCGGGTACGTCGTGGTGCAATATGGCATCAACCGCCTGCGTAATCGGCATCTCGATACCGAGTTGTCCGGCAATGCGCACAACTTCCCGCGCCGTACTCACGCCTTCTGCGACATGCCCGAGATCGTCCAGGATCTGCGGCAGTTTCTTGCCGCCAGCCAGAGCCAGCCCCACCTGCCGGTTGCGTGAGAGATCGCCGGTGCAGGTCAGGACCAGATCGCCCATGCCGGCCAGCCCCATGAAGGTGTTCGGTTGCCCGCCGAGCGCGACGCCGAGGCGGGCAATCTCGGCCAGACCGCGCGTCATCAGCGCGGCACGCGCGTTGTAGCCGAGACCGAGTCCGTCGCAGATGCCGGTGGCGATGGCCATCACGTTCTTGACCGCCCCGCCCACCTCGACACCGGGCAAATCATCGTTGGCGTAGATGCGCAGACGCGAACTGTGCAATTCAAGCGCCGTCTGCCGGGCAAACCCGGGATTATTGGCCGCCAGCGTGATCGCTGTCGGCAGGCCTTTGGCCACCTCCTCGGCAAAACTGGGGCCGCTCAGCGCGCCGTACAGGCTCTGTTCGCCAAGCTCTTCGGCCACGATCTGGTGCGGTAGCCTGGCGCTTCCCGCTTCCATTCCCTTGCATACCCAGATCAGTGGCTTCACCTGATGCTTGTCGCGCAAGCGGCGCAGGGTCGGACGAAAACCGACCAGCGGCGTGGCCAACACCAGCAAATCGGCAGCGTCCACCGCAGCGTCAAAATCAGTACCGATCAAGACGGCATCGGGCAGGCGAAAACCGGGAAAGAACTGCCTGTTCTCGCGTTCGGCGAGCATGGTTTGAGTTACGTTGTCTTCACGGGTCCACAGCGTGACGCGGTGTTTGGCGCTGAAGACGATAGCCAGTGCCGTGCCCCAGGCTCCTGCCCCGACGACCGTGAGGTTCAAACTCAGAGACCCCAGATCTGGTTGGCGCGGACAAAACCGGACTGACCGTCGCGATGACGAACCCCGATCCAGCCTCCGGGCTGCACCTCGATAAATTCGAGGGCGACGTTCTTTTCGGCCTCGAAAACCAGCGGCGAACCCGCTTCGGCTTTTTGTCGCACCTCGGCCCGATCGGCCGTGACGATGACCGATCGTTTATCGACCAGATACTTTTTCTCGATCCAGGCCAGCCCGCCCTCGGCGTCTCGCACCTTGGACCAGCCTTCAAGGTTGACCACCAGTTCAACCGGCGTGTCGCGCTTGATGACGAAGAGCTTGCTGCCGCGCTGCGAGGGTGCATCGTAGAGCACTGCCGCCGCGTCGACCGTGCGGTATTCGATGGCGCTCACCGGCAGAGACAGGCTCGCCAGGCACAGCAAAGGCAGCAGTCGCTTCATTTCAGGCACCCCTCGTAACGTGGAAGTCTACTGAATCGTGGGCGCTGCCCCAGCCGCAGCGGCTTCCTGCGCCTGCTGCAGGCGGGAAGCGTACAGCGCTTCGAAATTGACCGGCTGCAGAATGACCGGGGAGAAACCGGCACGGGTAACCAGTTCGGAAACAACTTCACGGGCATACGGGAAAAGGATATTCGGGCAGGCGATCGAGAGCAGCGGATCAAGGTTCTCTTCCGGCACATTCCTGACGCGGAAAATGCCGGCCTGACCGACCTCGACCAGAAACACGGTTTTTTCGCCCAGCTTGGCGGTCACCGTGACGGTCAGGGTCACTTCAAAGGCATCCTCGCCAAGACGCTGCACACCGGTTTGCAACTGGATACCGATTTCCGGGCTTTCACTCTCAAGGAAGATTGCCGGGGCGTTCGGAACCTCAAGCGAGATATCCTTTACGTAGAGTTTTTCAATGGCAAACAGCGGAGCTTCTTGTTCAGTCATGATGATTTTCTTGGTGGATTAAATGTTCAAAATGGGCTGCCGGACCGTCAGCCGGTCAAAGCGGTTCGCCGGACAACAGGGGAAGCAGTTTTCCGGCATGGTCGAGAGCGATCAGGTCATCGCAGCCGCCAACATGGGTTTCGCCGATATAAATCTGCGGAACGGTACGGCGTGCCGTTTTTTTCATCATTTCGGCCCGTCGTTCCGGATCAAGGTCGACACGCACTTTTTCGATCTCGACCACCCCGCGCGCGCGCAACAACTGTTCGGCCCGTACGCAAAAGGGGCAAACAGCGGTCGAGTACATCAGCACGCGGGGCAACACACTCATTTCTTGGCGCCTTTCTTGAGCGGCAGGCCGGCTGCACGCCACGCATTGATTCCGCCGTCAAGATTGTGCACCTTGGTGAAGCCAAGTTTTTCGAGGCGTGAACAGGCGCCTGACGAGCGCGCTCCCGAAAGACAAATCAGAATCAGCGGAACGTCCTTGAATTTGTCGAGTTCGCCGGCACGTTCGTCAAGCTGGCCAAGCGGAAAATTACGCGACTCGGGCAGATGTCCGGCCACGTACTCATCAGGTTCGCGCACATCGATGACCTGGGCGTCCTCCCGATTGATCAGCAGAGTGGCCTGAGTCGGCGTCAGCGAGTTGCGCCCGCCGGGACGGCGCAGCGAGGTAAAAAGCAACATGCCGCCACTGATGGCGGCAAGGGCAACGAGATACAGGTTTTGCTGAATGAATTCCAAGCGACGCTCCAGAACTGCAAATAATCATTAAAAATACATGCGGATTGCGCGGGGCAGTTTAAACACCCCGATCACCGCATGCGGATAAGACAAGCCAACGCTAGCCGCCGCAGAAGACCTCACGCATCATGCCGATCAATTGCAGGGTACGGGCATCGCCAACGCGATAGAAGACCCGGTTGGCCTCCTTGCGCGTAAGCAGCACGCCCTTCTCGCGCAGGATGGCCAGATGCTGGGAAATATTGCTCTGCGACGTACCGACCGCGTCCACAATCTCCTGCACACAGGACTCCTGATCGCCGACCACGCAGAGTATTTTGAGACGCAAGGGATGCGATATCGACTTGAGCGCACGCGCCGCCATTTCGATATGTTCCTGCTTGTCGATAAGACTGGCCTGTATTGACACGATGGATAAGTCTCGTTAAGTACGGGGAATCATTATAGAATAATTCACAGATCCGAGGGGCCTCCCCAAGGCAATCCCCAGGCAGTCGCATGAACCTCCTCAGTCAGGCCAATTCGCAAGCCCCTTCAAAAGATAGCCCACGGCCGTCTGCAAGGCATTCCCCGCCCAGCTTGCTTGGTGTCCTTCTTTGCACTTGCGTCCTGGCGCTCACTCCGGCGCTGGCCAGGGAAAAGCGCAGCGCTTCACCCGCCAGCAGCGAGGTGGCCGAGAAAAAAGGCGATCTGAAGGACTTGCGCGGACAGATCGACGCGCTGCGCAAGGAAATGGCAGCTACCGCCGACAGGCGCGCCAGCGCTGCCGACCAGTTGAAAGACGTCGAGCAGGAAATCTCGGTCACCCAGCGCGACCTGCACAATTTGAGTACACAGCGCAGCAAACTGGAAGGCACGCTGAAAGAGTTGGTTTTCCAGTCCAGGGAACTGGAAAACCGGCTGAACAGCCAGCAGACGCAACTGGAGAAACTGGTCTATCGCCAGTACCTGCTGGGCAATCCCGATTCGCTGCGCCTGCTGCTCAATGGCGACGATCCAAACCAGATGGCGCGCGACCTGCATTACCTGGCTGCCATTGGCCGGGCGCGCAACCAGCTGCTGCATGAAATCGAAAGCACTTTGCAGCGCAAACAGGCGCTCGCCGCCGTGACCCGTGAACGCGCCGGAGAATTATCGGCCATCGAAAGAAAACAAAAGGAACAACACGGGAAACTTGTTGCCCAACGCGAGCAACGCAAAATAGTGCTGGAAAAAATTTCGGCGAGAATTTCCGAGCAACGGCGCGAAATCGGCAATCTGCAGCGCGACGAGAAACGGCTTTCGCAACTGATTGAACGGCTGGCAAAAATCATCGCCGCGCGGCCGGTACCACGCAAAGAAACACGACCGGCTCCGGAACAGCGGCCATCAGGCAAGGCCGCCGCGCCGGAGATCAGTAACGAAAGTACGCCGGAAACCGTGCCGGCGGGCAATTTTGCGCAGTCGAAGGGCGCTCTGCGTTTACCGGTACGCGGCGTGGTCACCAACCGTTTTGGCGCTGCACGGCAGGAAGGCAGCACCTGGAAAGGCCTGTTCATCCGGGCTGGCGCGGGCAGCGAGGTCAAGGCCATGGCCGGCGGCCGGGTGGTTTTTGCGGACTGGATGCGCGGTTTCGGCAACCTGATGATTGTCGATCACGGCAGCAGTTATCTGACGATCTACGGCAATAATGATGCCCTGCTCAAACAGGTCGGGGACAATGTACGAGGAGGCGATTCCATTGCCTCGGTGGGGAACAGCGGTGGCAATCCGGAATCCGGTTTATACTTTGAACTACGGCATCAGGGGCTAGCGCTCGACCCGCTGAAGTGGGTCAATCTGAAGTGATATCGTCTTGGAGTGATATTGATGGGTAAGTTGAAACAGGCCGGGCTGATTTGCGCCGGATTGCTGGGCGGTATTCTGATCAGCCTGCAGTTTTCGGCCATGGCCGAAAAGGAGGCACGCGCCAGTCTCCCGATCGAGGAACTGCGAACTTTTGCCGAGGTTTTCAATGCCATCAAGCAAGGCTACGTCGAGCCGATCGACGACAAGAAACTGATCACCCATGCCATCAGCGGCATGCTGTCCAATCTGGATCCGCATTCGGCCTATCTCGACGCCGATGCTTACAAGGATCTGCAAGTCGGTACCCAGGGCGAATTCGGCGGACTCGGCATCGAGGTCGGCATGGAAGACGGCCTGGTCAAGGTTATCTCGCCGATCGAGGACACTCCCGCCGATCGCGGCGGGGTCAAATCCGGCGACCTGATTTTCAAGCTAGACGATACGCTGGTCAAAGGCATGTCGCTCTCCGATGCGGTAAAGCGCATGCGCGGCAAGCCGAAGACCCAGATCCAGCTGTCCATCATCCGCAAGGGCGAAGCCAGACCCATCGAAATCACGCTGACCCGCGAAGTCATCAAGGTCCAGAGCGTCAAATCCAAGCTCGTCGAAGAGGGTTACGGCTATCTGCGCGTGACCTCCTTCCAGGAAAATACAGCGGCCTCGGTGGTCAAACACCTTAACGATCTGTACAAGCCGGGGACACTCAAGGGGCTGGTTCTCGACCTGCGCAACGATCCGGGCGGCCTGCTGAATACGGCCATTGGCGTATCGGCGGCGTTTCTTCCGCAAAAGACACTGGTCACCTCGACCGACGGGCGTACGCCCGACGCCAAGCACCAGTACTACGCCTTACCCGAGGATTACCTGCGCGGCACACGCGAGGATTACATCAAGAGCCTGCCGGCTGAAGCGCGCAAGGTGCCGATGGTCGTCCTGATCAACGGCGGATCGGCTTCCGCCTCGGAAATCGTTGCCGGTGCGCTGCAGGATCACAAGCGTGCGGTCATCCTGGGCACCACCAGTTTTGGCAAAGGCTCGGTACAGACCGTACTGCCGCTGCCCGGCAGCGCGGCCATCAAGCTGACCACGGCGCGCTATTTCACGCCGTCCGGCCGCTCCATCCAGGCCAAGGGAATCGTTCCCGACATCGTGGTCGAGGAAACCGCCAACGGCAGTCCTTCGCTGCGCCTGCGCGAAGCCGATCTTGAACATCATCTGGAGAACAGCAAGGACGGCGCTGCACCGGTCAAGCCGCAAAGCAAGGCACCGGCACCGGCGCTCAAGCCGAAGGCCGTTGCGCCCAAGGATGAGGGCGAGGAAGCGGCGGAACCGCCAATGCGCGAACTGGCCTCGAAGAAGGACTATCAGCTTGGACAGGCACTCAACCTGCTCAAGGGCTTGCAATTCATGCAGAACAGGCCTTGAACCCTGTCCTGTACAAACCATGAAACGACCGGCCGCAACACCTCACAAACCGGCACCGATCCGCAAGGAACGGAATGTTCAGTTTTCAAAATTTCCGCCCGGGCAGGTGCCCGAGGCTGCTGATTTCCTGCGCAAGCTGGAGCATGTGGACGTCGAGCCGCAGGTCGAGCGCCGGATGGTCGGAGTGGCTTATGATCTGTATGAGCATTCGCTGCAGGAACTGGAAAGCGCACTCGAAGACCGGGGATTTCATCTCGACAGCACCCTGATGAGCAAATTGATGCGCGCGCTGATCTACTATGTCGAGGAAACCCAGTTGCACAACCTCGAAGCGCCCGATCGCCCGCTCAAGAAATCGCAGAACGAGGCCTACACCAACGCCTGGGAACGCCACCCGCACGGCGACCACGACGACACTCCGCCGGAATGGCGCGAATACAAGTAATGGCTGCGGCATGACCGACGAGCAGTTGCTGCGCTACAGCCGGCACATCCTGCTTGACGAAATCGGCATCGAAGGCCAGGCCCAGATCATCGCTGCGCATGCGCTGGTCATCGGCGCTGGCGGACTGGGTTCTCCCGCTGCGCTCTAT
>CAIVZW010000756.1 GCA_903910495.1 uncultured beta proteobacterium | reverse complement strand
GCCTTCAACTTCGAGGATCACCGCTTCAAATATATACAAAACGCGGCATCCGTCTTCAAGATGCCCTGAATAGACTCTGTCGAGATCGGAAACGGTCGCATGAAAATGAGGTACTCCGTCAGCGATGATGCCTTGAATTGATGACAGTTCGAGCGGTTTGTCTTCCAATCGAGAAAAAACATCCACTGCTGGGTAGTTTGTCGTCGTCACCGCATGCGTTACGCAATAGTCCAGTGTTCCTATTGCCGATACCAATACGGCATTTCTTATGCTATTTTTCTTGATAATTTCTCTAATACTTTCAAGAACGTACTCGCCTTTGTCCAGCGAGATGAAGAAACATCTGCCGTATTTGTTGGTGGGAAAGCATTGCATATCGAGCTCCTCAAATGTAATTGGCTACGTGCAAACTACGCGGCGGACAAGACGAGTGGTTGCCTGATCACTACCATGGGATCGGGACCGGCGCGCGTGGTTATCGTCCGGACGACCTGTCCGGAACCGAGATCCACCACGCTCAGCCCGCTTGGCAGCAGCCCGGCCAAAGCCAACCCGCTGCGCGGGTCGAGCCCGACCGAAACCGGTTTGCCCGGCAAGGCCACGTGCTGGGTAACCTGGCCGAGATTGGCATCGACCACGATCAGTGATTGATCGTGGTAGCAGGCGACGACAAATTCGGCGTCAGCACGCCGGGCGATGCGCACCGGACCAGGAGGGGTTTCAATCCGGCCGATCACTTCTTGCCGCGCGACGTCGATGACGGAGATGTCGGACGACTCGCGATTGCAGACAAACAAGCGCTGTTCGGCCGCGTCGAATGCCGAACCTTCCGGACGTTCGCCAACCTGCAGAATGCGCGGGGGAATTTCGTCGCCCACCAGGGCAAGCACCGATACCGAACTGCTCAGCATATTGCTGCAGAAAGCCAGCGCACCACTATGCGTGACGGTGAGAATATGCGATCCGAAGCCGCCGGTCGGCAAGGTCCGGACTATAGCTCCGGTCACGGGATCCGGGATGACCATCAGGCGGCTCGTCCCTTCGCTCAGGACGTAGAGACCGCCGGCGCCGTCGAAGGCAATGCCGTGCGGGCGACGCCAGCCATTGCAGGAAATGGACCGCACAAGTTTTGCCGTGTGCAAATCGACAACGGAGATTTCATTGCCGCCCGGCCCCTCGTCCTCAGCGAGCTTCAATCCGAAGTGGCAACTGTAAGCATAACGGGCATCCGCGCTGATAGCGAATTCATGCGGGTAATCAGGTACGCGAACGCGGGCCAGCTCGGCCCCCGTCACGAAATCAAAAAAACCCAGCGAGTGGTCGTTTTTCTGCACGACGACCAGGACATCACTTTCTTTCATCACCCCTCCATCGGCATTGCCAGCGCGGCGGGCTGACTAGACGCGGTAAATTTCCTTGTTCACCAGGCGCATCAGTTCGTTATAGTTTTCCTCGGCCATCAGCTTGCGATATTTCTTCGGATCCAGTGTGTTGACCAGATTCCAGATTCCCAGGCTGACTTCGGCGTGACGCTCGAAGAAATCGACGACATTGAAAATTCTTGGCGACGCGTCAGCCGTGTAATACTTGTCGTAGCCGTATTCCTTGGCCCAGAACAGCAGTTCGACGTAGTTGAGGAAATGCCGGCTGCCGCCGACCAGATCCCAGTCGGCCTTGGAATCGTTGTCGTTGGTGTGGATATAGACGTCAAATCCCGATTCCAGCGTAGTCACCAGCATCTGCGCCGGATTCTCCTGGCTCTGCATCGAGTGCCCGACGTCAAGCGTGACACCCGTTTGCTTGTTGCCAACCTCCTTGAGCAGCAGCAACGCTTTGGCCGTGCTGTCAAGTTGGCAATGGACGCGGGTCTCGGAATACTTCGGCTCAATAAAGAGCGGGATTTCCGGCAGATAATCGGCGGCTTCAGCCACCGTTTCAATCATGTATCGCCATGCTGTCTTGTAGTCGATCTGGAACAGCATGTCGTAACCGTCGGTCAACGGGCAGGTGGTTACGTGGGGCGCGCCGACCGCTTTGGCGAAATCCTTGGCGCGCTTGATGATGCTGACCGCCTCGTCACGAATTTCCTTGCGCGGGCGTGACAGGCTGCCGGCGTGAAATTTCGGGTCTTTCTTGATATTGGCGTTGATGGCGGCGAAATTGAGGCCAAGTTCCTTCATCATTCCGCTGGTTTCTTCCGGGGTGGACGTATCGTGCGGGTACACCATTTCCACGCCGTCAAGGCCTTTGATCTGCTGTACCAATTGCAGTTTTTCATAAGTGCTCTTGGCGCTGTGGTAATTGCAAAAGCGGTCTTGGGTGTTGGCCATGAAGGCGAGGATGACGCTTTGTTTCATGTGACTGCTCCTTGTAGTCGGTACGCTTGTTCAGAACTTGCCGGACAGCTCAGAGGGCGTCCTGGGTAATCGTGACGGTAATGCGCTCTTCGAGAAAATCCTTGATGCTCGCGCGGAACTCGGCCGAGTGCGGCATGGTGAGATGCGCCTTGAAGTCGTCGATCGCCGCCCAGCGCTCGTGCACGACGATCATGTTGGGATCCTTGTTCTGATTGACGGCGCCAATGTCAAAGTCGATTGTCGGGCTATATTCAAGACAACCTTTCTCCGTGGCAAAAACTTTCGGCAGCAAGACGCGATAGAAATCGAGCGCCTTCGGAATCATGCCCGGCTTCATCTTGACGTAAGCAATCACATGGATCATGGCAAAGCTCCTCTTGATTAATGAATAAAACAGCTGCGGATCAGACGCTGGGTTGATTGCTCATCTCTGCACCGACCGGGCAATTCCATTGATGCTGCAAAATATAACGATTAGTTTTCGACAATCTGCGTTGTGCGCACTATATTCGGATCGGTAAAACCATCCAGGACATCCCGCACACAGGTCGAGAAGCTGTACATGACGGCGCCTTCCTGGTCGGTCTGAAACCAGTGTTTGACACCCGGCGGCAAAATCAACTGCTCACCGGGTTTCAGGATGATCTCGTTCCGGCAGGTATAAAACGCTTCCTTGCCCTTGGGAATGAAGCCTTCCTTCATGGTGTCTTCACCCGGAATATAAAATCTGAGCGTTCCCTTTATAGCCCTGATGATTTCTTCCTTGCCCGGATCCGTATCTACAGGAGGATGCCAGTGCTCGGGCTCGGTCTGGTTTGGGAACAGAACCAAAACCTTGGCGCTGATCCTTTCAGTGGCAAACATGGTGAAAACCTCGATGCCCTGGTTAGCTAGATCGCTAAGCCCAAAATCAGCAACGTTAATCTTGTCGATTTCCTCCGGCAAAATATGAACACATGAATCACTGATCATTGCAAAAGCAGCTTTCTTTGCGGCTTCAAATTCTTTTCGCGTTATCATGATTTTTCCAGCGATAGTTATCTACTAATAATAATCTTGCTTATCAAACAACAAGAACAAGTCTTTCTGGCGTTGTTCTGGCCGCCCGTGCGACTCTACGAAATATTCTTTCATCGCCGACCTATCATCCTGACACTTGGTTGCGCCATGTAAGCTACCAGCTTCGCAGATCGGGACACACTCTAACCTGTGACAATAAATTGTACAATTGAGTTTTATTTAAGCTTATTTTGCAATTTTTAACAGCAATGTGGAGAAGGTGATGCGCCGTTTGCCTCCGTTGCGTGCCTTGCTCGCCTTTGAAACCACCGCGCGTCATCTGTCGGTCGGGCGTGCCGCCGAGGAACTCTGCATTTCATCCTCCGCGGTCAGCCATCAGCTACGCACCATCGAGAACTATCTCGGCGTCAGGCTTTTTCACCGGACCACTCGCACTATGCAACTGACCGATGCGGGTTATAACTATTTGCAGCTGGTTATAGGAGGGCTTGACCGCATTGCAACCGCCACGCAGGATATTGTTGATGCGGGTTTCACCGATGTGCTTACGATACAGTGCCCTCCGAGCTTTGCCCCGGCGTGGCTGGTGCCGCGACTGGGGAGATTTGTAGCTGCCAATCCCGACATTGACTTGAGAATACGAGCGAAACCGGATCCTGTTGATATCTTGCGTAACGCGGTGGATGTGGAGATTCGCTATAGCCTGGGGGAGACGGCGGGACT
>CAIVZW010000755.1 GCA_903910495.1 uncultured beta proteobacterium | reverse complement strand
GGCTTCAAACAGGCCGTCAAAATCCTTGCGCTGGCTGGGTAGGAGTAAATTAAGTTGCTTGGTCCGTTCCTCGCTGCTTTCGGCCAGGATCATCTTCTGGACGATCGGCAGGCGTTCCGGTTCAAAGAACATGTGCTCTGTGCGGCACAGACCAATACCGCGAGCGCCGTAGGAGCGGGCGCGCCGGGCATCCTTCGGATAATCAGCGTTGGCCCACACTTGTAAACCACTGCTCTTGCGGCCATCGGGTAAAATGCGAATATTGTCACTGGCAGAAATTTCGTCCGCCCAGGTCAGCAGGGTCAGAAGTTCGGTCTGTTCTTCAAGGGTAGGAGCGCTGGTCGGGATCTTGCCAAGGAAAACCTGGCCGGTAGTGCCATCAACCGAAATCCACTCACCTTCTTTAACGACCATCTCACCTACAACCATGACACGTTTTTCAAGATCAATCTTGATCGTGTTCGCGCCGACAACACAGGGGATACCGAACTGGCGGGCTACGACGGCCGCGTGCGAGGTAGCGCCACCTTCACTGGTCAGCACACCTTTCGAAGCGATCATTCCATGTACATCATCCGGCTTGGTGAATGGGCGCACCATGATCGTGTCTTGTTTTTCTTCCTTGGCCATCTTTTCGGCCTTGTCAGCATCGAAGTAAGCCTGGCCAACGGCTGCGCCGGGAGAAGCATTCACACCCTTAGCAAGGAACTTGCCGGCCATCTCAGCTTCCTTCTTGGCGCTGCTATCAAATTGCGGGTGCAGCAGCGCATCCACGTCTTCAGGGGTAACGCGCAGGATTGCATCTTGCTTACTGATCAAACCCTCGTTGACCATATCAACGGCGATCTTTACGATGGCCTTGGCGGTACGCTTGCCATTACGGGTCTGAAGCATCCAAAGTTTGCCACGTTCGATGGTGAACTCTACATCTTGCATATCTTTGTAATGCTGTTCCAGTTTTGCGGTTATTCCCATAAACTGATTGTAGACCTCAGGCATCGATTTAACCAGGTTCTCAATCTGTTCAGTGTTGCGGATACCAGCAACCACGTCTTCACCCTGGGCATTGAGCAGATATTCACCCATCATTTTCTTATCACCGGTGGATGGGTTACGCGTAAATGCCACACCAGTACCAGAGTCATCGCCCATATTCCCGAATACCATCGTCACAATGTTGACAGCGGTGCCGAGATCATCGGAGATGTTGGTGGCACGACGATAATCCACTGCGCGCTTGCCATTCCAGCTCTTGAACACAGCTTCCGTAGAAAGCTCGAGCTGTTTGTTAGCATCCTGGGGGAAATCCATGCCAGTTTTCTTTTTGAAAACATCTTTGAACAAGGAAACAATTTGTTTCCAGTCTTCAGCCTTCATCTCGGTGTCGAGTTTGTAACCCTTACTGGTTTTGTATTCATCCATTGGGTGTTCAAAAGCTTCGTCATCGATATCCATGACCACTGTGCCAAACATTTCGACAAGACGGCGGTAGGAATCCCACACGAAACGCGGGTTTCCGGTCAGTTTGATCATCCCTTCAGCCGACTTATCAGTCAAACCGATATTCAGGATGGTATTCATCATGCCTGGCATGGAGAATTTCGCGCCCGAACGGCAGGAAACCAATAAGGGGTCAGAAGAATCACCGAATTTTTTACCGGTTAGTTTTTCAACTACTTTTAACGCATCCAGTTCCTGTGTCCACATACCTTCAGGGAATTTTCCAGCTTTGCGAAACTCATTGCAAGCCTCGGTTGTGACTGTAAAGCCGGGGGGCACAGG
>CAIVZW010000754.1 GCA_903910495.1 uncultured beta proteobacterium | reverse complement strand
GGCTTTGGTGTGCAAACGGCGCAAGCGCAAGCGGTGGTCACCCTGCACGGCGCAGTACAGTTCAATGATGATCATCCCTTCACCAAGGGTATGTTGAAGTTCGAGGAACTGGTCAAGAAATATTACGGCAAGCCGATCAACTTCGTGCTGCACAGGAACATGGAACTTGGCGTTGAGAAGGACTATTTTGCCTATATGAACCAGGGCATTTCGGTCGATTACGCGATCATCTCGCCGGCGCACATGGCCACCTTCGCCAAGTCCGCGCCCTTCATTGACGCGCCGTTTGTCTTCCGTGACCACGACCATATGAACAAGGTGATCGCTCAGGACCTCCTCAAGCCGATTTCCGACGAGATCGCGCAGAAAGCCGACGTGCTGCTGCTCGGCTATGGCGGCGGCGGCACGCGCAACCTCTTCGCCAACAAGCCGGTCACCAACGTAGCCGGGCTCAAAGCCCTCAAGATCCGCGTGCAGGGCGCTCCGATCTGGACGCGTACCTTCACCGCTGCCGGCATGGCGCCAACGGTCATTGCCTACAACGAGATCTACAACGGCATCCAGACCGGGGTGATCGAGGCCGGGGACAACGAAGCGGCCGGTATCGAGCAGATGAAGTTTTACGAAGTCGGCCCCAACATCTTATTGACCCGGCACTCCATCAGCATTCGGCCTCTTTGCTTCTCGGGCAAGACTTTGAAGAAGCTGCCGGCTGATCTGCAGGCGGCGATTCTCAAGGCGGCCTCCGAGGCGGGTGACTGGGAACGCCAACTCGAGTCGAGCTCGGATCAAACCATCCTCGATTCGCTGGCCAAAGCCGGCAAGGCCAAGCTGATCAAGTTTGAAGATCGCGACAAGCTGCAAGCGCTGATGACGGTAGAGCTTGACAAGTATGCCAAGGAAATCGGCGCCGATACCATCTGGACCAATATCAAAGCGGTCAAATAACAACTCTGGCCGGTGCGGCATGCGGTGCGGCGGAAGCGGTTGATCCGCCGCACTGTTGTTAAGCCGACCGCCACTCAGTAATTTCCGAGGACGCTGATGAGAAAATTTATAGACCTGATCTACCATGGCCTGCAAGTCGTATTGACCTTGCTGATCGCCACGCTGATCTTTCCGGTGACCTGGCAGATCTTTTCCCGGTACACCCCCCTGCTTCCCAACCTGATCTGGACCGAGGAGGTCTCGCGGCTCTGCCTGATCTGGATCATCATGCTCGGCGCCTCTGTCGCCGTTCGCGACGGCGCGCACTTCGACGTCGATGTGCTGCCGCATCCGAAGACCCAGTTCGGCGTGGCGGTCAGCCGCACCATCGTGCATGGCGCAATCTTTCTCGTAGCGCTGATCTTCCTCGGTTTCGGCTGGCGGTTCACGATGTTCGGCTTTGACCAGAGTTCGGAACTGACCGGTCTCAACATGGCGACCATTCACGTTGCCTGGCCGTTTGCCGGCTTTTGCTGGGTGCTGTTTACTCTGGAGAAGCTCTACGACGATATCCAACTACTGAAACAATCGAAAGGTGGCGCACATGGGGCCGGTTGAAGTTGCACTGATTCTGTTCGGAATATTCGTAGCGCTGATCATCGTGCGCGTGCCGGTGGCGTTCGCGCTGGGACTGGCCTGCATTCCGGTCTTTTTCATCGATGACCGGCTGACGCCGTTCCTGCTGCTCAACGAGATGCTGAAATCCTATAACTCGTTCCTGCTGCTGTCGATCCCGTTTTTCATGCTGGCGGCGAACCTGATGAATTCTGCCGGCATCACCGATAAACTGATCCGGTTCTCGCAAGCCCTGGTCGGCTGGCTGCCGGGCGGACTCGGCCATGTCACCGTGGTGGTCAGCATGATCTTCGCCGGCATCTCGGGCTCGAGCACCGCTGAAGCCGCGGGCGTCGGCGGCGTGCTGGTCCCGGCGCTGAAGAAACAGGGCTACGACATCGAGTTTGCCGTGTCGCTGGTCGCCTGTGCGGCGGTGATGGGCGTCATCATCCCGCCGAGCATCCTGATGGTCGTCTGGGGCGGGGTCATTTCGGTCTCGATCGGCGGCCTGTTCATCGCCGGCATCATACCCGGGGTGCTGATGGGCCTGTCCTTCATGACCGTGGTCTACATCTACGCCAAGCGCCGCAACTACCCGGTCTCCAACAGGTCCAGCATGAAGGAACTGTGGGCGGCGAGCAAAGAGGCGTTTCTGCCGATTCTGACCCCGGGCATCATCGTCGGCGGCATCGTCGGCGGTTACTTCACGCCGACCGAGGCAGCGATGATCGCCGTGCTCTACGCCATGTTCCTCGGTGTGGTCATCTACCGCAAGCTGGGGTTCAAGGAATTGCGCGAAAACATGTACCACTCCGGACGCTTCGCCGCCATTTCGCTGTTCTGCATCGGCACGGCGTCGGCCTTCGGCTGGATACTCGCCTATTTCCACATTCCGCGACTGTTCGTGGACCTGGTGGCCATCTGGGGCGGCGGCGTTATCAGCGTGGGCTTCATTACCGCAGGCTGCTTTCTGGTCATCGGCTGTTTCATCGATGCCATACCGGCGATCATCATCGTCGGCACCATCCTGGCGCCCCTGGCGGCGGACGTCGGCATGCACCCGATTCATTTTGCGCTGATCGGCGTGATCTCGATCGCTTACGGCCTGGTGACGCCGCCTTATGGGCTGTGCCTGATGATCGCCTGCACCATCGGCGGCATCAAGATCAAGGATGCGGTCAAGGACACGGGGATTCTTTTCATTCCCATGCTCGGTGTGCTGGTGTTCGTGATCCTTGTTCCGGAGACGGTTCTGATGCTGCCGCGGCTGTTCATGCCGGGCGTGGTCAAATAAGAGCGTAAGGCTGCGCGCAAGCGATACTTCAGCCCAATGAAAGCGGATGCCCTGGCAAATCAGGGCATCTCCGCATGGCTTTATTGACGGAGTAGAGTTTGCAGCGCAGTATTTGTGTAATTGCTTGACCAAGATGAACCGATTCAGCTAAACGGAAGCCCCGGCCTTATAATCGGTATTGCCGTTGCGGAATGCCCTAGGGAAATGCTGAACAATTCAGTTTGACCGAGAACTTGGCGGGATATATTGCTGAATATTCTGAAACCAGTCGATTTTGCGAGCGATTGGGCTACTTTTCGGTGGTT
>CAIVZW010000753.1 GCA_903910495.1 uncultured beta proteobacterium | reverse complement strand
GTTGGCAGGCCGTCGAACGTGCGACCTATCTGGAAATCGAAGCGGCGGCCAGTTCCGGTGCCCTGAATCGCAAAAGTCTGCTCCTGGCACAGGGGGAACGATGATGCCGGGCCTGATCGAGGTTATTGACGGTAAAATCGGTAACAGCATCCAGGACACTGGCCGGCTCGGCTATCGCCATATGGGGATTACCGTATCCGGTTGCCTGGATTCCGTACTCGCCCGCTGTGCCAATGCGCTGGTCGGGAATCCTCCGGAATGCGCCTGCATCGAAGTCCGGGTACTCGGTCCGACACTGCAGGTCAAGCGCGGGCGGGTGCGTGTGGCACTAGCCGGCGACATTTCAGCCACCCTTCAGCGTGCGGATGTCCGTCCTCAGCCAGTAGCGGCGTGGACGAGCATCACGCTCGATGAAGGGGAAACCCTGGAAATCGCTTCAGTAAAGGGCGGTGCCGCCTATCTGGCGGTGTTCGGCGGGATTGACTCGCCGCTGCAACTGGGCAGTCGCTCGACCTACCAGCGGGCGCTGATCGGCGGGATTGATGGACGTCCCCTTCAAACCGGCAACATGCTGCCTTGCGCGACCCAGGAGCCGCGCGAGTATAGTGAACACAAGGCTGAGCCGTGGTCTCATGGCGAAGGTGCCATCCGTGTCATGCTTGGGCCGCAGGACGGGCATTTCAAGCCGGAATCCGTCGTCCAATTCCTCAGTTCGAATTATCAGGTGACGCCGCAGATGGATCGCATGGGTATGCGTCTGGAAGGTGTTCCGCTCGTGCATCTCACGCCGGAGGCCGCCGATATTGTTTCGGATGGCGTCACCCCGGGTGTCATCCAGGTGCCAGGTAACGGCCAGCCGATTGTACTGCTCGCCGACTGTCAGACCGTCGGCGGCTATCCGAAGATCGCCACGGTGATCAGTGCCGATCTGCCCCGTCTAGGGCAGTTGAAGCCGGGGCAGAGCATCCGTTTTCGTACCGTCAGCGCGGCAGAAGCCCGGCAGGCGCTGCGCGAAAGGGAAGCCCGATGGACCGTGTGGGCGGGCGGTATCGTTTCCTATATGCCGGATGTGACTTCGCTGTACAACGACCTGACCAGTAACTGGGTTGCTCCCGACTGGTAGCCAACCGTGGAGGATGAGTAAATGACACGACTGCTTAATCTGAACGCCGACCTTGGCGAGAGCTTTGGTGCGTGGGCCATGGGTAGCGATGATGCCATGCTGCGCATTGTCAATTCGGCCAATGTGGCCTGCGGCTTTCATGCCGGCGATCCGCTGGTGATGTTCAGGACGATGGCTCTGGCCAGGGAAGGTGGCGTGAGTGTCGGTGCCCACCCGGGCTACCCCGACCTGCAGGGTTTCGGCAGACGGCGCATGGATATTCCGCTGCCCGAACTTGAGGCCATGCTGACGTACCAGATCGGTGCGCTTGAGGCCTGCGCGCGCGCACAGGGTCTGCGCGTTACGCACGTCAAGCCGCACGGTGCGCTCAGCAACGTCGCCTGCGCCGAGCGCAAGGTTGCGGATGCGGTGGCGCGCGCCGTGCATCGCCTCGACCCGGCGCTGATTCTGCTCGCCCCGGCCGCATCGCAGCTGATTGCGGCCGGCCGGGAGCACGGGTTGCCGGTGGTCGAGGAAATCTTTGCCGACCGGGCCTACCTCGATGACGGCAATCTGGTGCCGCGCAGTCAGCCGGGGGCCATGATCCACGGTGCCGAGGCCAGCCTGCAGCACGTCATGCGCATGGTCGAGGAAAGCGCGCTCATTTCAATTACCGGCAAGCGCATCCCGGTCAATCCGCAGAGCATCTGCGTCCATGGCGACAATGCCGATGCGGTGGCCACGGCGCAGGCGATCAGGGACGGACTGAGTACGGCCGGGTACACGCTCGTCACTATTCCGGAGCTGGCCGTCTGCCGCTAGACTCTGTTCAGGTCCAGGCTGGCTTGACCTCAGCCGGCTCCGCTGTCAGACAGACCGTATTTCCTGATCTTGTCGTGCAGTGTGGTTTTGGCGATACCCAGCGCCTCGGCGCTGCGCGCCAG
>CAIVZW010000752.1 GCA_903910495.1 uncultured beta proteobacterium | reverse complement strand
TCCGTGGCTGCTTCCGGTCGAAGGCGCCATCGATCTGGCGCGACGTTGCGAGCAGGCCGCGTTTGCCGTCAGCGCGCAGATCAGTAATTCCGAAGGCGCGACGGTCTCGATTCAGGAAGGCCAGTTCATTTCGGCCAACAGTCTCGGTTTCATGGGCGGCTACCCGACCTCGCGGCAATACATCGCCTGTTCGGTGATCGCCGGCAAGGACAAAAACATGCAGCGCGACGACTGGTATTCCTCGTCGCGCAATGCGCATTACCTGGCCTTGCCCGAAGCGATTGGCGACTACGCCGCGCGCCGCGCGCTGTCGCGACTCGGGGCGCGCAAGATCAGGACCTGCAAGGTGCCCGTGCTGTTCGAGGCGCCGCTGGCGGCGTCCCTGGTCGGCAATTTCACGCACGCGGTCAGCGGTGGCAGCCTGTACCGCAAGACGTCCTTTCTTCTGGACAGTCTGGGCAAGCGCGTTTTTTCAAAGAAAGTGCAGATCAGCGAACGTCCGCATCTGCGCGGCGGAATGGCCAGCAGCGCGTTCGACAGCGACGGCGTAGCCACGCATGAGCGTGAAGTGGTCGTCGATGGCGTGTTGCAGGGCTACTTCCTGAGCGCCTACACGGCACGCAAGCTGGGCTTGCAGACGACCGGCAATGCCGGCGGCTGTCACAACCTGGTCGTGCATCCGGGCAAGCGTGATTTCAATGGCCTGCTCAAAAAGATGGGGCGCGGTCTGCTGGTGACCGAACTGCTCGGGCAGGGCGTCAATTATGTGAATGGCGATTATTCGCGCGGCGCCGCAGGTTTCTGGGTGGAGCATGGCGAGATCGTGCATGCCGTGGAAGAAGTGACCATCGCCGGCAATCTCAAGGACATGTTCCGCAATGTGGCCGCCGTGGGCAACGACGTGCTGGTGCGTGGATCAAAGCAGGTCGGCTCGATCCTGATCGAGCAGATGAAAGTGGCCGGGAACTGATCCTCTGCCCTAAGGAAAGGCTGATTTATTCGTCACCCCGGCGAAAGCGCCCCGAAGGAAGTACCCTTGGGGTGCCGGGGTCCAGTTCGTTGATTCTTCTGGCTCTGCATTCCCTGCGGTCAGATTCCGGCTTTCGCCGGAATGACGGATTTGGAATACTTCAGCGTTTCCCTAAGCCCTGTTTGCAAGAATAGAGGGCAGCCGCTGAAAAAGCATTGAAAAGCCATTCAACCCGCCGCCGCTTTGTCTATAATCACTCCGTTGTCAGCAGATATCTGTTCTTAACCCTCGGAGAAGATAAACCATGGAAAGACGTTCCTTTTTGAAAAAAGCCGGTGTCGGTCTTGCGGCCGGTGCCGTAGCCTTGCCTGCGCTCGCCCAGAATGCCCCGACCATCAAGTGGCGGATTGCATCGAGTTTTCCGAAGAGCCTGGATACCCTGCACGGATCGGCAGAGTTTCTGGTCAAACGCATATCGGACATGACCGGTGGCAAGTTCCAGATCCAGCTGTTTGCTGCCGGCGAGATCGTTCCCGGACCGGGCGTGCATGACGCAGTCAAGGACAATACCGTTGAAATGGGCTTCACCTGCTCATACTATTATTTCGGCAAGGATCCGACATACTGCATCGACACGGCGATTCCCTTCGGCATGAATGCCCGCCAGGTAATCGCCTGGTACCGGCATGGCAATGGCGCCAAGCTGATGGGCGAGTTCTTTGCAAAGTCGAACATCATCTCTTTCCCGAGCGGCAACACGGGTGTGCAGATGGGGGGCTGGTACCGCAAGGAAATGAAGAGCGTCGCTGACTTCAAGGGCCTGAAGATGCGTGTGGCCGGACTGGCCGGGGCGGTGCTGGCCAAGATGGGCGTTGTGCCGCAGCAGATCGCCGGCAGCGACATCTATCCGGCACTGGAAAAAGGCACGATCGATGCCGTCGAGTGGGTCGGGCCGTATGACGACCAGAAGCTGGGCTTTAACAAGGTGGCCAAGTACTACTACTATCCGGCCTGGTGGGGAAGGCGGTCCGCAAATCTCCACCTACATCAACGCCAAGAAGTGGGCCGAGTTGCCGAAGGAATATCAGGCCATTATCGAGGCGGCCTGTGCCGACACCAATGCCGAGATGTGCGCGCGCTACGATGCCAAAAATCCGGCAGCACTCAAGCAACTGCGGGCTTCCGGCACCAAGATGCTGCCTTTCCCGAAGGATATCATGGAGGCGAGCTACAAGGCCGCCATGGAGTACTACGCGGAAACGTCGGCAAAGAACCCCGAGTTCAAGAAGATCTACGACGACTACAAGCAATTCCTGGATGAACAGAATTCGTGGTTCCGGGTGGC
>CAIVZW010000751.1 GCA_903910495.1 uncultured beta proteobacterium | reverse complement strand
CGATGCGCCGCGCATCCATCAGCAATGGCTGCCGGACGAGGTGTTTTACGAAACCCGCGGCCTGTCGGCAGATACCCTGAAGATCCTGCGTGAGATGGGCTACCGGATGACCGAACAGACGCCCTGGGGCGCGGCGGAACTGATCATGGTCGGCCAGCCCGGCACGGCCGTGCCCTCTACCAGTTCCGGCAATGACGCAGCGCTATCGGGCAGGATTCGCCCCGGTATTTATTATGGGGCCCACGACGGTCGTCGGCCTGCTGGTGCGGCTCTAGGGTATTAAACAGTTTGGCTGGAACGTAATGCCAACTCTTCTCACAGCCGGCCCGCTTCGAGAAAGCTGAAGTACCCGTTTCGATTGAAGATGATGTGATCCAGCAATTCGATACCAACGAGTTCACCCGCTGCCTTGAGTTGGGTCGTGATGCGGATGTCGCTTGGCGAAGGTTCAAGGCCCCCGCTTGGATGGTTGTGGGCGACGATTACCGCCGCTGCCCGGTCGCTCAGCGCATCAGCAAAAACCTCGCGCGGATGAACCGGGCTGCGGTCAATCAGGCCAATCGAAACGACACGAATGTTCAGGATTTCATTCGCACCGTTGATGCTGGCGCAGAGAAAGTGCTCCTGCTTGCGGTCGGCATAGTGCCGGACATGCGGCAACAAATCCGCCGGAGTTTCAATTTTCGCGCCCTCCGGTTTGATGCGGCGACGGGCAAACTCAATTGCCGCGAGTATCAGTGTCGCTTTTGCATCGCCGACGCCATCGAACTGCATCAGGTCTTCGGCTTTCACTGTCAGACCCTTTTCGTCGATGACCCGCGACAGTTTCGCGGCAAGGGTCATTACATCCGTTCCCGGCGTTCCCTTGCCCAGCAGTACGGCCAGCAGTTCCCGGTCGCTCAAGGCCGCCGCGCCTTTTCGCAGCAGCTTCTCGCGTGGCCGATCAGCTTCGGGCATCTGTTGAATGGTCTTGCTCATGGCTTCATACCGTGCATGACAAATGTTGCTGAATCACGGTGTAAGCCATGATGTCAAAAATACAGCCGACATCCGTGTACCTGGAATCAGATAGTTCCTCGTAGCGTCCGAGCTCACCGTAGGCCGCCTGAATCTGTCCGTTAACCTGGCCCCGATACGCGCCGTGAAGATAAATGCCGTCGTCGCGGTGGTCGGTAACGGTGCTGCGAATAAGCGGATCGGCAGCTTTCTCCTCGGTGACCTGCTTGATGTAGAGCGCCTCTTCGTCGGATATGGCGAATCTGGCCTGAATCTCGGCGATCATGTCCTGAACGGAAACCTTTGTCTGGGGCGGGCCAGAGACCTTCTTGCCTGTTCCCGGTTTAAGTTTCACCGTACCACCACCACTTTCCACGCCCTGATATTCCACAGCGGCCTTGATCACTTCCGTCTGGCGAATCAATTTCATCAACTCGGACACGCTGCCCACTTTGATCAGTTGCGGGCCGACGTACTCGGCAAAAGTCGCAAACACCTTGATTTCCGGCGGAAAGGTGAAGAAGCAACTGAGGAAATGAAAACTCTTCACATAGCGGGCAAGCTGATAGACAAAGTCCTTCCGGGCTTCCGGATCGGTGAGCTTTTCCTGAAAGCGTTTGCGTAGCGCATTGACCGTAAACTGAACCTGAGCATCGGTGCCGGTCGCGAGTAGCCTGCCAAAATCAGCGGCATCCTTCGGGTCAAACACACCGGCAGCAATGATCTCGGCGTACAACTTCAGACACAGCGCCGGGTCAGGTTCGGCCGGTTCAAAGGGAGTGCCCTTGCGGTATTTGACGAAGGCCTTGAGGATGGCCTTGGCGTTGTTGGTGAAATCCACGACCACGACGCGATCCTTGCCCTCAAAGCAGCGATTCAGCCGTGACAGGGTCTGCACCGCGTTGCGGTCGATCACCGGCTTGTCGAGGAACATTCCGGCAAGCAATGGCTGGTCGAAGCCGGTCTGAAACTTGTTGGCGACGATCATCAGGCGGTAGTCGTCGCCCTCGAAACGCTGCTCGATCAGTTCGCCATCCTTCAATTCGTTGACGGCGTGCTCGCTGATCGCCGCGTTGGTGGTGGGATGCGTGAAATCCGAGAAAGCATAGAGCGCCTTGTAAGTCGCGTCGCGCTCCTTGAGCTTCTCATTGATGATCTCGAAATAGCGCAGACCCGCCAGGCGAGAGCTGGTCACAATCATGGCCTTGGCGCGGCCGCCAATGAGTGGCATGACATCCGCCTCAAACAGCCGCAGCATCACCTCGGCCTTGTACTGGATCAGCCCGTCATCCTGAAAGGCCACGTTCTGGAGTGCTTTCGATACTACGCCCTTGGGATAGAGTTTTTCCTCGTCCAGCCTGGGCACTACCGCGCAATGCAGGTTGTAGAGCGTTTTGTAGGAAATGATGCTGGCCGCGACATCGACGATGTAGCCCTCGGCGATGGCTTCGGCCTCGGTGTAGGTGTCGAACGGCTCGCCAAACAGGCTCACCGTCGCCGGGGCTGGCGTTGCGGTGAAGGCAACGATCATCTGATTGACATCGTGCTCGCGGATGATTCTGGCGAGTTGTTCCTGCGGGTCCGGTTCGCCGGGCTCCACATCCGCCTCGTCAGCCTGGCGGAAGGGCAAGCGGATGGCCGCACCCATCTGGCCTTCCTGCGAGCGGTGCGCCTCGTCGATCAGGAACGCCACGCGCAGTGTCTTGAGTTCCGGCTTCTTCTCGATCTGTTCCAGCACCCAGGCGAACTTCTGCTGCGTGGTGACGATGATCGGCTTGCGCTCGGCCATGAATTGCGGCAGGTCGTCGGACTTCCGGGCCAGGCCAATGACGTCCTTGAGGTGCGTGAAGTTCTCGATT
This sequence comes from uncultured beta proteobacterium, assembly GCA_903910495.1. Next base: position 5,748 of record CAIVZW010000751.1, on the reverse strand, counting down.
TCATCCTTAATGTTGGTATCGAGTGATTTGCGGTCGGTGAGGATGAACACCATGTCCACCAGCTTTTCGCTGGTGCCGGGTTTGAACAGGCTATGCAGGCGGTCCGCCAGCCAGCAGATGGTCAGCGTCTTGCCGCTGCCGGCCGAATGATTGACCAGATATTTGCGACCGATGTCGGCCTTTTCGGCGAAGTGTGCCGAAATGTCATCGCTCACTTTGCGCACCAGACGGCTCTGGTGGTAGCGCGGGAACAGGGTAAAGGCCGGGCGTTCGGGCACGTCATCGACGGCATCGCGATGCGGCACGCGGACGAGGAAGAACGAGAGCGCTTCGAGCAGGCTGTCTTTCGCCAGCACCTCGCGATAGAGAAATTCCACCGGGTATTCCGTGGATTCGCTGCCGTCCTGGGTCTTCGCCTCGTTGCTCAACCCGGTGTTATGCCAGCGGAAGTTCTGCTCCCGGCGCGGATCGGTGGCGGCCTTCACGTCGCTGGTGTCGGCGGCGAGATAGAGGAAGGGATGCTGGAAAACCCGGTGCGTATGATCACGCCCGGCAAACTGCGCCACCGCGTCATGCACCGTCTGGTTCTTCTCGTGCTTCAATTCAAGCGCCACGATGGGCAAGCCGTTGAGGAAGAGAACGAAGTCGATTTCCTGGCTGGTGTCGCCGAAATAAAAATGCGGGCGAAAGGTGATGCGGTTCTCGCCATATTTCTTGACCGCGGCGCTCTCGGCGGAACGCGGCTTGGGGTAGAACAGCCGGAACTCCAGCCCGCGCACCTTGAGGCCGCCGCGCAACAGCATCCAGAGTGGGGTATGTTCCAGTTCCTTGTACAGCGACTTGAATATCTCGTCCCGCGCATCGGTACCGTAATCGTCGGCGAGTTTCTTGAGCGTATCGGCCTGGGTGGCCTTGAGGAAAGCCCAGAGCTGATCTTCGGCGATGCAGTGCTCGGTGTCCGTAATGTCGGATTGTTCGAGTACCCCATAAGCATGCACGCGGACCAGAAAGTCCGCGATGTGCTGCTGAAACTTCAACTCAGGTGCTTTGACCATGCGGGGTCCTTTATCCGGCCTTGTCTGCCTTCAGCTTCTTCGTTCGCTTGCCGGCCAAAGACTTGAAGTTCTCGGGCGAAATAACCGGCTTGCCGGTCTGTTGCTCAATATCCTTGCGCGTGCGGCCGGCCACCGCTCCGCCATCCCTGGCGTCTTTCGTGAGCGGCGCGATGCCCTGCGAATCCCGGTCGCGATGCAGCGTGGTCGTCGTTTCCTCGGCCAGCATGGTGAGAATCAGCTCGATGTCGCTCATGTGGTCGCGCAGATTCTCCCGTTCCAGCGCCTTGACCTCCTTGTATTCATCGACCTTCAAGCCAAAGGCGCCATGCATGATTTCGTTAGTCAGGATGGCGAATTCCAGCCGACTCGCCGCGCCGCGCTCTTTCCACTCATCGGTCAAATCCTGGCGGACCGCGATCCCGCGCAGGCGCTTGTCGATCCACTCCCTGGGGTAGCCCTTCTGTTCGTAGAGCGCCTGCATCCGGCCCATCGCCAGTTCGGGGTTGTCGATCTCGTCGATCCGCTCCTTGCCCACACGCGCCAGCCAGCGTTTGAACGGTTCCGCCTTGGGGCTGGGAATCGACTGGATCAGACGGAAGATACCCTCGGTATTCCAGCACTGAAGTTTCTGTCGTCCGCCCGCCGTCGCAAATTCCAGGGCAAGGGGGGGGACAAACTTACCCCCCCCTTGGATATCCCGGCTCAACTCCGGATCGCGCCGGCGCATTTTTTTCCAGTAGTCGGAAGGATCGACCGCATCCGTTAACACGGCAACGATGTCCGTGATGACAAACCACCATTCACCTTCATGCATGCTCTTTCTGATCTGCCTTCCTTCAAACAAGGCAAGCTTGGCGGTCGCTTCCATGCTCATATCGACTTACTCCCGTGTTTTGTTTGCGGTATGTCCGCCTCACCCACGCGCCGCTGGCCGGTGACGCATTCGTGGATCAGCGACTTGCGGTAGGCGGTGAGGGTGGAGATTTGGTCGTTGATGGTTTCGACGATGCGTTTTACCTCGCTGGTCTTCTCATCGAGGTAGGCCAGAATTGACTTCTGCTCCTCAAGTGGCGGCAGCGGGATAAACATTTGTGCGTAGCGAGTCGAATTCAGATTGGACTGCTGAACTGAGGGTATGGCGAGACGACGCGCAAAGCCAAGAAAACCATCGCTATTAAGCACGTAATTCAAGAACCACGGGGAGACCCGGTGGTTGACGCGCAACCGGACAAGGTAGGAGGCAAACGTTATTGCGTCACTCCTGGATTTACGAAAAATTGCAGCCTTGCCCACTTGGTCCGGACTGTTGGTGCGATTGAATAGCAGGTCACCGGTTTCCAGGATCAGGTTGTCATCCACCTCATCGACAAAATCCAGCTTCGAATAGCGAATTTCGCCATCTTGAATATGCCCCATCTTGAGCACCGGATAACGGCCCTCTTCAACCGTGCTTACACCGATGCCGTAGTCCATCTGCGCCAGAACCCGCTTGATGCGACAGACCTTCCAATGCGCCGGAACTTCAGTCAGCCAATCGTTGGCAACCTGTCGCAACTCACGATGATCGGCAATCCCATGAGTCACCGCTCGCTGAATGATCGACTTGCGGAGCGCATCAAGGGCTTCTAGCTGGCCGCGTTTGGCGGCTACCGCCGCATCAATCGCCGCGCAGCTTGCGTCCAGATACGCGGCGATACGCTGTTGCTCGGGCACGAGCGGGAGGAATAGCCGTGTGTCTTTCAAGAAGCGCGATGACACACGCTTTTGCCCTGCCGCGCCCACCATGTTCTCTGCCGCATAAGCCCGGAAAACTGGATTGAACGTGGCGTAATACAGAAACATGGCGTCGATCCTTCTGCTAGGTCGAAGCACATGAAACTCTGTACTTCCAAAGGCGTAACGCGTAGGAAGATTCTTGACCAACGCGCCTTTCCCGTTTTCCATGCAAGGAGTAATCTTTGCGAAGAGGACATCGCCCTCCTCAAACAGCGGCAGCCCAGTCGAAACATCTTCCAACAACTGCTGATTTGTTGCGTCAATTGCACCGTCGGCGGAGACCAGCTCCATCGGTACAACCGTGCACGGCTCATCGAACGCGGGCGCTGCGTTGGAGTAGTTCGGTGATAACAAGGCGACATTGCGAACACGACTACGTTGCCAGTCGCTTGGCATCCTGCCGAGCCAAACGTCATTCGCAACAATCGCGCTCATTTCGCCAACCCCTCCAACATCTTCTCCGCCTCCTTCTCCAGTCGCCAGAACTCCGCCAGCAAGTCTTTCGCCGGCGTCGGCGGCTGGTAACGGTAGAAATATTTGTTCGGCAGGATTTCGTAGCCGAGTTGCGGGCTGTCTTCCCAGCGGATGATAGTCTTGGCGATTTCACGCGTCAGGAAAGCGGCGATGTCTTCGCCGTGCGGGATGTATTCGTCGTCCTGCACGTAATGCCGGTGCGTCCATTCGACGCCCACAATCTCAGCCTGTTCGCCGCCCAGTGCTACCTTGAGTTTCTTCGCCGCACTGTCGGCTGGCTTGAGCGCGAACTTGACCGCCTTTTCTTTACCCTCAATTTTCAGGCGCACGCGGAAGCTGATCTCGCTGGCGTGGAACTCCTGTTCCTTCTTGAGGTTGGCGGCGGTGAAGGCTTTCTCGTAAGGCTCGGTGATGATCGCCGGTTGGTCGTTCGCGTCGGTCTGCCAGAAGACGACCTTGACCTTGTGGAAGGCAAAATCCTTCTCGCCGAAAATCTTCACCTGCGCATCGTCGAAACCGGGTTTCCAGCCCTTTTGGTAGCGCTGCGCAATCCATTGCCGGTGCGCGTCGCTCATCCGGTTGCGCTTGTTGCCAAAGGCTTTCGGTTCTTTCTCGAACTGCTGGCGGGCATCGATCAGCATGACGCGGCCGTGATGGCTGGCCGGTTTGTCGTTGCGCAGCAGCCAGATGTAGGTAAAGATGCCGGTGTTGTAGAAGAGCTGGTCGGGCAGCATCACGATGGCGTCGAGCCAGTCGTTTTGCAGAATCCAGCGGCGGATTTCGCTTTCGCCCGAGCCGCAATCGCCGTTCGACAGCGGCGATCCGTTGAAGATGATGGCGATGTGGCCACCGCCTTTTACAGGAGCCTGCATCTTGGCCAGCATGGTTTGCAGAAAGAGCAGCGCACCGTCATTCACCCGTGGCATGCCGGCCTGATAGCGCGTCTTTTCGAGCTTGCGGGCTTCCTTCTCGTAGCCATCCTTGCCGCCCCAGGTGACGCCGAAGGGTGGATTGCTGAGCATGTAATTGAAGCGGTCATTCGGCCCGGCCAACTGGTCGCCGGCCTCCTTGCTGTGCTTCTCGTGGGGGATCAGCGAGTTGCCGAGAAAGACCTTGGCCAAAGGATCGTTCTTGATCAGCAGGTCGGCCTGGCAGATGGCGTAGTTGGTCGGCGACAGCTCCTGTCCGTGCACGGTGACGAATTTCTCGACATTGGCGCGTTGCGCAGGCGTTTCGGCGCGGTCGAGCAAGTGTTCCTTGGCCACCGACAACATGCCGCCGGTTCCGCAGGCCGGGTCGTAGATGGACATGTGCTTGTCCGGGACGGGAATGTCGAGCAGTTCGACCATCAGCCGGATGACTTCACGCGGGGTGAAGTGCTCCCCGGCCTCTTCGCCGCTTTGTTCCGAGAACCGCCGCAGCAATTCCTCGTAGATATAGCCCATCTCCAGCCCGGAGAGCTGATCCGGGCCCAGGGGGAGTTCCTTGTACTGGCTGAGGATAGGGGCAAGGCGATTGTTCTTGACCATCGTGCCAATGGTGGCGCGATAGTTGAAGTGTTCGATGATGTCGTCAACGTTCTTCGAGAAGCCGTTGATGTAGGCGCGGAAGTTTTCTTCCAGCAGCGCGTGATCTTCCTCGTAAACCCTGCGCAAGGTCCATGCGGTCTTGTTCGAGAAGGGTGACTGGTGTGGGTTCAGCTCCAGGTCTTTGACCAGCTTGGCCAACTCGGCCTCGCCAATTTTGGGACGCTTTGCCTTTACTTCATTGGCCTTGTCTTCACGCCAGGCCAGCAGCACGCACTCCAGCCGCCGGATGACGATGATCGGCAGGATGACGTTTTGGTACTCGTAGGACTTGAACTTGCCGCGCAAACGCTCGGCGGATTTCCAGATTTCGTTGGCGAGGTTGTCGAGCTTGGGTTTGTTCAGTGAAAGGGCCATTTGTTCTATTTCCTGCCTTTGGTAGTTTGTTGACGGCCATCGCTGGCTCCCGGCTCGGCCGCCGTGCACACCGCTTCATTCCGGCCGGGATCGATACAAGATAATGTTGCGGTGGTCCTGGCGCAGGCCATGGATTCCCCTTGGATCGGAGCATGCACTGTGAAAGTATTGTATTGTAATGTCCAGAACATCCCAAATAAATACGGCTGCTTCTCCGCGGATAATAGAATGTTCCCATACACAGGGGTTAGCAAACGGCGAATGAGGTTACAGCTTATACTCCGTTTTATTGATTTTTTCGTGTAGTCCGAGCACGTGATATTTGGTCAGGTCCTGACTTCAACAATGGTTATTGTATTGGGAACCGGCTTCTTCCTGAATAACGAGATGGATGATTTCACCACCAGGATCGGCGAGAAGAATCTGTATGGTCTGGTCCAGGGCATCAGCAACGCCATTGCTCCGAAGAAGCAGCCACTGTCGTCGATGGCGCCGACGAT
>CAIVZW010000750.1 GCA_903910495.1 uncultured beta proteobacterium | reverse complement strand
GTCATGCCGACAAGTTGCTCCCTTGGGTAGCCATAGAAGGCTTCAGCGGAGTGATTGGCATCCTCAATGATCCCCGAATGCGGGTCGATGAGCAGTTGTACGGACGAATTCTTCTCAAAGAAATCACGAAACCGTGACTCGCTTTCAACAAGTTCGCCTTCTCTGCGGTTGGATACGGTCAAGACTTGATTGAATCCACTGACCAACTGGCCGACTTCATCGTCGCCGGAACCCGGCAAGTAGATATTCGACTTGCCCGATTTAGCCAGTGCTACGGCGGCCACAGCGGCGGATTGCATGGGCGCAAGCAGGCGTATCAGTGCGAACCAGATCAGACTGACTGCCAGCAGTGTCGTAATAACAATGCTCGTGAGCAGGCGTTGCTCCATCGCATGAATCGGAGCAAAGGCCTCCTGTGTCGGCATGGTCGCGATGAGAATCCATCCGGGCACAGGAAGGCGAGCGGACGTCGTCAGCACTTCAATCCCCATTGAATTTATATTGACTGCCGATCCGTCGAATCCCAACTTCCGTTTATCCCATACCGAATTGACGCCCTGCGCTGGGGACGGCTGCATGACCAGTATCTTTCTGTTCTCCGAGGCTGTGACAATTAAATCATGCTTGAGGTTGACGATGATGTAGCCGCCCGTTTTGCCATAGTGGCTTTCAGTCAGACTGTCCAAAAAGTTTGGCTTGCTCAAGTCGGTTGCGCCCGCCAGCGCGCCGATCACTTGACCTTGTGTATCGCGAATGGGCACCGTGATTGCAAAGCTGGGGGCCTGAACCCTTTTGCCGACGATGGGTTTCCCGACAGAGGCCTTGCCTTCCTGCAGGGCGGTGGCAATGTGGTCACGATCCATATAATTCAGACCAGCACGGCCAATCTTGGGTACTTCAGCAATCGCGCTTGCGTCGATACGGGTCACAAAGACTCCCGCATTGAACAGCGTTTGCAACAAGGGTCGTTGCTCAAGGTATTTCTGCAGCGCCTCAGGATGAGCCAGGAGTGAGGGGTCAATGGAGCTTGCAATCGTTGTTAGAGCGACAAGTCGTTCATCCAGGCTGGCATTGATTTGCGCAGCGACCATAGACACCGTGGCGGCCTGCTGGTCACCCAGAAGTCGCTCCATATCGGAGCGCAGCCAGCGAATTGTGCTTAAGCTCGCGATGCCAATGCTGGCAAGGAGCAGGATCAGCACCATGACCATGATCTTGCTTTTTAGCGAGAGCCGCAGTGAATACAGGCTTGGCATTTCGGATTATCCAAACAGACTCATTTATGCAGTCTGCGCTATTTTGATGTCGTAAGCAAACAAACGGTGGAGTATTCCATAAACCGTCGCTAAGTTGAGTCGTCCTTGCCTTCAGTTCGAGCCAAATTTCATCGGCATGAGCGTCCCTTTAAAGTGATGAATGGGTCGCTCGGTACGTGCGCAAAATTTTGGGTTGAACGGCGGCATTGCCGACGTTGCTCCAGAATACATGACCGGCAGAATCAGGTCGCCCACTGCCGGTGACTCGGAGAAACTGAGTGTCCGTTGTCAGTCTGAAGCACTCATCCTAAAAAACTCAGTTGGACAGGTAAAAACCCGCTCATGGTTCGACGCCGCGCAGGAAGTCCTCTTGTATGTTCTGTTTTGAGGGTTTATATAAATGAATGGTGGTCTGTGGAGCTTGTGGGCAAAGGGATGCGCGGTGGGAAACGCGAAGCGTTTTCCACGGCAAGTGTCCCGGTTCGCCGCAGGCGAATTGTCCATAAATCCACAGACCTCTGGTTTCGGTGCGACAGCTCGAAGTCCTCTGGGGCTACCAAGCCCGTCCCCAAGCACGGAGCGCCGCGCCGAGTTCTCACTGACAACCCGAACGGTTGCTGGGGCCAATAAGCCCGCATTTTTGCAAGGATGGGTGCGATGAGCGAGATGACTGTTGAGAAGTTTGTTGGGATTGACGTCTCGAAAGGGACGTTGGATCTCTGTATTGAACCTGCCGGAGAGACCCTGCATGTCGATTACGACGACAAAGGCATCAGCCAAATCGTCAAACGTCTGGTGGCACAGGCTCCTGCACTGATCGTTATCGAAGCGACCGGCGGCCTGGAAATGCGGTTGGCTGGCGAACTGGCGGCCAAGAATCTGCCGGTCGCCATTATCAATCC
>CAIVZW010000749.1 GCA_903910495.1 uncultured beta proteobacterium | reverse complement strand
GTTCAGGACAAGGGCTTCAAGAACGTGGTGCTGGTCGCCCCCAACTATCCCGGCGGCAAGGATGCGATGGTCGGCTTCAAGCGCTTTTACAAGGGCAAGGTCAGCGAAGAGATCTATACCAAGCTGGGGCAACTCGATTACGCCGCCGAACTGGCGCAGATCCGCTCGCTTAAACCGGACGCCGTGTTCTTCTTCCTGCCCGGCGGCATGGGGATCAATTTCGTCAAGCAGTTTGTCGCTGCTGGCCTGTCGGCGGATTCCCAGCTTTTTGCCCCGGGCTTTTCGGCCGATGAAGACGTGATCAAGGCTGTGGGCGCGCCGATGCTCGGCATGTTCAATTCCTCGCACTGGGCGCACGACATGGAGAACGCCGAAAACAAGCGTTTCGTCGCCGATTTCCAGAAGGAGTACGGACGTCTGCCTTCGCTCTACGCTTCGCAGGGCTACGACGCTGCGCTGATGATGGACGCCGGGGTGCGTGACGTGAAAGGCAAGCTCGACGACAAGGAGGCTCTGAGAAAGGCGCTTGAGGCCAAACACTTCAAGTCGGTGCGGGGTGAATTCAAGTTCAACAGCAACCACTACCCGGTGCAGAATTACTATCTGCGCGTGATCGGTCGCGATGCCCAGGGGCGGGTGACGAACAAGACAATGGGCACGATCTTCGCCAACCATCCAGACGCCTACGTCGCGCAATGCAAGATGAAGTAAGAATGACGTGAACCGCCCTCGACACGGAGTGCACAGAGACACAGAGAGCACGGAGAAAAACAATTCGAACGATTTTCTCTGTTTCCTCTGTGTCTCTGTGATCTCTGTGTTAAAAGCGTTTCGCTTTTAGCCCCATGACTCAACTCATACTCGAACAGGCGCTCAACGGCCTGCAATTCGGTCTCATGCTGTTCCTGCTGGCGGCCGGGCTGACGCTGGTGTTCGGCATCATGGACATGATCAACCTCGCCCACGGTTCGCTGTACATGGTCGGCGCCTATCTGACAGCGGCGGCGACGCAAGCCAGCGGGTCCTTCATCGTAGGTATCGGCGCCGCGATGCTGGGTACGGCTATTCTTGGGGTGCTGATCGAAGTGACGCTGCTGCGCCGGCTCTATGCGCGCAACCATCTGGCGCAGGTGCTTGCCACCTTTGCCCTGATCCTGATCGCCAATGAGAGTGTGCGCATGATCTGGGGCGCGCAGCCGGTATTGCTCAACACGCCGGACGGACTCTCCGGGCCGGTCAGCATCGGCGGTTTCTTCTACCCGGCTTACCGTTTGCTGATCATCGGCGTGGGCGCACTGGTCGCCGCTCTGCTCTACGTGCTGGTAACGCGCACGCGGGTCGGCATGTGGGTGCGTGCCGGAGCCTCGAACCGTGAAATGACCGAGGCGCTGGGCGTCAATGTGCGCCTGCTGTTCACCGCCGTTCTGGCTTTCGGCGCGGCACTTTGCGCACTCGCCGGCGCCCTGCTTGGCCCGCTACTGGCGGTGCAGGTGGGCATGGGAGAAAGCATCCTGATTCTGGCTTTCGTGGTGATCGTCATCGGCGGTATCGGATCGATCCGCGGGGCACTGGTGGGCAGCCTGCTGGTGGGCCTGGTCGATACGCTGGGACGTGCCGCGCTGCCTTCATTGCTGCGCACTTTCCTGTCGTCCGAGACAGCTTCCAGCCTCGGCCCTGCACTCGCCTCAATCCTCATCTATGTCCTGATGGTCGCCGTACTTTTCTGGCGTCCTGAAGGGCTGTTCCCGGCACGAAACTGATCATGGCCCTCTATAGATCGTCTCCCGGGCGACGGATTGCGGCAGGAATCGTGCTGGTGTTGCTGGTCCTTCTGCCCTGGATGCTAGAGACACTTGATCAGAGTTTCTACGTCAGCTTGGCCAGCCGCGTGCTGATCTTTGCACTGGCGGCAACCAGTCTCAATCTGGTGATCGGTTTCGGCGGCATGGTTTCTTTCGGGCATGCGGCCTTCTTCGGCGCGGGGGCATACTGCGTGGCCATTCTCGCCGACAGCGGTGTGCTTTCGGCCGCACTGGCCTGGCCGTTGGCGGTCGCTGTAGCCGCCCTGCTGGCACTGCTGGTCGGAGCGATCAGCCTGCGCACGCGTGGCGTCTATTTCATCATGATCACGCTGGCCTTCGCCCAGATGGTCTTCTATCTGGTGCTCTCGTTAAAATCGTGGGGCGGTGATGACGGGCTTTTGCTACTGCGGAGATCGACTTTCGGCAGCCTCGACCTGAAGGATGACAGCACCTTCTATTTTGTCGTGCTGGCGCTGCTGACCCTGGTACTGACCGCGCTTGACCGGCTCGCGCATTCCCGTTTCGGGCGAGTCATCCAGAGCATCCGCGAGAATGAAACGCGGATGGAGGCACTCGGCTACCCCGTGTTTTCCTATAAGTTGGTCTGCTTCGTCATCGGTGGCGGACTGGCCGGCCTGGCAGGAGCATTACTGGTGAACCAGACCGGGCTGGCCAGCCCTAATCTGTTGCACTGGATGCAATCCGGCACGCTGATGGTAATGATTGTGATCGGTGGTGTCGGCAGCGTCTTTGGTGGCGTTGTGGGCGCTGTGCTGCTCCTGCTCTGCGAAGAATTTTTTGTCGAGATTTCGCCACATTGGCAGATTGGTCTTGGCCTGGTGCTCTTGGCCGTGGTTCTCTGGGCACCGCTGGGGATTGCCGGACTCTTTGGCTGGGGGCGCAACCGTGAGTGATCAGCGGGCAACCCTGCTCGATGTGCGCGGGGTGAGCAAACACTTCGGCGGCATCTATGCGCTCAACGCAACGTCACTGGTGGTCGAGGCCGGTGGAGTGCATGCGCTGATCGGACCCAATGGCGCCGGCAAGACCACACTGATTCACGTCTTGTCCGGGGCCATGCCTGCGGATGCCGGGCGGGTTCTTTTTGACGGGCAGGATCTGGCGCGACGGCCAATGCACGAGCGCGTCGCACTCGGACTGGCGCGCTCGTATCAGATTACCAATATTTTCCCCCGCCTGACGGTGCTGGACAACGTGACGATAGCGGTCCAGGCCCGGGTACGCGACTGGGGGTCGAGTTTCAGATTCTGGAAACCCTTCTCGCTGGATTCGGCGATTGTCGCCGAAGCGCACGATTTGCTGGCGCAGGTTTCCCTCGCCGGGCTGGCCGGGCGACGGGCACTGCAGCTTGCGCATGGCGAGCAGCGCTGCCTGGAAGTGGCCTTGGTCCTGGCCACTAAACCGAAGCTGTTGCTGCTTGACGAACCGATGGCCGGGATGGGTCCGGATGAGTCGGCGCGCATGGTCGGGTTGATCGAGCATCTGGCGCGGCGCGTCACAGTACTGCTCGTCGAGCATGACATGGATGCGGTGTTTCGTCTGGCCGACCGCATTTCGGTTCTGGTCGGCGGCCGTATCATCGCCAGCGGAGACCCCGAAACCATTCGCGCCGATGCCGACGTGCGGCGCGCTTATCTGGGCGATGAAGAATGAGAGCCTTTCCCCCGTCCCCTTTCCCGAGGAAAGTGGTGATTACGGTTCAGCCGCAACTGCGGCTTCCGGGTCCTGTATTTTCGCCTCCTTGGGGCGACCCGGCGGAGAAGGCATGAGTTCTCTTCTGGAAATTGAAGCGCTCGAAACGGCCTACGGCATGAGCCAGGTGTTGTTCGGCGTCAGCTTTTCCATCGCTGAAGGCGAAGTCGCCACCCTGCTCGGTCGCAACGGCATGGGCAAGACGACCACGGTACGCTCGATCTGCGGGCTGGAAAAACCGAAAGCAGGCAGCATCAGGTTTTGTGGAGAACGTATCGACGGGCTATCCGCTGACCGCATCGGTCGTGCCGGGATCGCGCTGGTACCCGAGGGCCGGCAGATCTTCCCCAATCTCACGGTGCGCGAAAACCTGGTGGCTTTCGCGGCCAACCGCCATGGCGCGAAGGCACCATGGACGCTGGAGCGGGTCTATGCCTTCTTCCCGCGCCTTGCTGAGCGGGCCGGCAATCTGGGTGGCCGCCTGTCGGGCGGCGAACAGCAGATGCTGGCCATTGGCCGGGCACTGATGACCAATCCCAGGCTGCTGATTCTGGATGAAGCGACCGAGGGTCTGGCACCGCTCGTGCGCGAGGAAATCTGGCGTTGCCTCGACACGCTGCGCGGCAGCGGGCAGGCCATTCTGGTGATCGACAAGTATGTCGAACGCCTGATCGCACTGGCTGACCGGCATACGATTCTTGAGCGCGGTCAGGTCGTGTGGCAGGGGACTTCCGTCGAACTCGATGCCGATCACGGCATCTGGCATCGTTACCTCGGGGTCTGAACTATTCCGCTACCAGCGCCGAAAGTTCGCGTTCGAGCAGATCGGCACTGCCGAGGTTGAGCTCGACCAGGCGGCGCAGATGCGTCACGCTGTCAAGGTCAATGGCCAGACAGAGAATGCCGGCGTAGCGGCCTTCGACGTGCGCGATGCGGGTCTCCATCGAAATCTGGTCATTGAATTCTCCGAGGCGGACGTGCAGCGTGCAGGGAATATCTTCCTCAATCCGGGCATCAGCCGGGAGGCGGATCAAGGCCCCCTTGAGCGAAAGATCGATGACCACGGCGTCAAAGCTGTAGTCCGGAAAAACCAGTCGCGCGGGGGCACGGAAAGCGATGCGGGAGTACTGACGACGTTCATCGGCCATGATCGATTCCTCAAAAACTACTTGCCCTGCATATTACCCCAAAGCAGCTTGTGAAGCTGCAGCTGAAAGCGGACTTGCAGCCGGTCGGCCAGTATCCATTCCGCCAGTGTTCGCGCTTCGAGCGCACCCTGAACCGGAGAGAAGAGCAGCGGGCAGATGGTCTCGAGCCGGCGCTCGATGACCGTGTCGCGCGCCCATTCGTAGTCTGCCCTATCCTTGAGTACGAATTTGAGTTCGTCGCGCGACGTCAGCAGTTCGAGATTCTGCCAGTGGTTTTTGCTGGACTCGCCAGAACCCGGCGCCTTGAGATCGACAATCCGTGCGACTCGTGAATCGACCCCGGAAATGTCGAGTGCGCCCGAGGTTTCGAGCGCAACCTCGTAGCCTGCGGTGCAAAGTGCGCTGAGCAGTTGCAGACAGTTCTTCTGGGCCAACGGCTCGCCGCCGGTGACGCAGACCTGGCGTATGCCGTAATGGCCGACTTCTTCGAGAATCCGGGGCAAACTCATGCGCTGGCCGCCGGAGAAAGCGTGTTCGGTATCGCACCAGACACAACGCAACGGACAGCCGGTAAGCCGGACGAAGACTGTCGGCAGGCCGGCACGCGAGGCCTCGCCCTGCAGGGAATAGAAAATCTCGCTGATTTTCAGCGAGAGAACTTGGCTCCGGCCTGTCACCCGGCTACTTCTTCAGACGTTGTTTCGCCGTGGCCGCTGCCGAACTCTCAGGGTATTTGATCAACACCGTTTCCAGCGTGGCCTTGAAACCCTTGGGGTCGCCCAGCTCCTGCTGACAGGTGGCAATATTGATCATCGAGTCCGGCGCTTTCGCATGCTGCGGCCACTTGCTGATGACCACCCGGTGCGCCTCGATCGCCTTCTTGCAATCACGCAGGGCGTAATGTGCATTGCCGAGCCAGTATTGCGCATTGGGAGCCAGCGAACTGTCCGGATAGGTTTTTACAAAGGACTCAAAAGCCGCCGCTGCTTCCTTGATCCGGTTGGCCTTGAAATGGTTGAGCGCCGTTTCATAATCGCGCGACTCGGCAACGGGGTCGATAGCGGGACTCTTGGCGGGTTCGGCCACCGGTTTTGCCTCGTCCGCCGGCTTGGCTTCGACCTCCGGGGCGGGCTTCGTTTCCAGTTTGCGCAGGCGGCCGTCAAGATCGATATAGAAATCCTGCTGCCTCTTCTTGGTCGATTCGAGCTCGTAGTTCAGCGTTTCAAGCTGCCCGCGCAGCTTGGCATTTTCTTCGCGCAAGGCCTGAATCTGGTTGACCAGCTCGAATTGCGCTTTGGACAGAGTGTCGACACGCTCGTTGGTCTGGATCGACAGATCCTTGATCTGTCGCCGCGCCTCGTCGTCGTCGAACACGCCCGCCTGCACCTGCGGCGCGCCAAAGGCGGCGAGCAGCAAGGCCAGTGTGACCAGACCCGAAGCGGAGCGCAAGCGGGTCCCTGGCATGCCCGGCATGTTCAGAACTCGCCGTTGTAGAGCATGTCACCACGCCGGTTCTCGGCCCAGGCCGCCTCATTCTGTCCTTCGTTCTTCGGCTTTTCTTCGCCAAGGCTGACCGATTCGACCTGCTCTTCGCGCGCGCCGAGCAGGTTCAGCATTTTCTTGATGGCATCGGATCGCTTCTGGCCAAGCGCAAGGTTGTACTCGCGGCTGCCACGCTCATCGGTATTGCCCTGGATCAGCATCTTGAACTGACGGTTATTGGCCAGGAACTTCGCATGCGCCGTGACCAGATCCTTGTATTCCGGCTTGACATCAAATTTGTCGTAATCGAAATAGATGCTGCGCTTGGACAGGATATTCTTCGGATCGGTCAGTTCGGGCGGCAATTTGCGGCTATCGATACCGCCGGCAGTGACCGTGGCTACGCTGCTGCTGGCGCCGCCGCCACGCGTTTCTACCGGAGCGCCGCCCTGCTCGGGTCCATCGGGCGTCGAACTGCAACCGGCAATCAGAAGTGCGAGAAGGGCGGGGATGATGAGTTGTTTCATGGTATTTCTCCTGCGTCAAAATTCAGAATGGTCAGATTATTTGGTGAATGGGCCCCACGCCGGCTCGCGAACATCGCCGGCGGAGATGGAAAGACGTTGTTTGATGCGCCCGTCGGTCGAAACGGCAGACAATACCCCGCGCCCTCCGATTTCTGTGGCGATCAGGATCATGCGGCCGTTGGGAGCAAAGGTCGGTGATTCATCCTTGTTCGAGTCGGTCAGAATTTGTACCTGCTTGCTGTCCAGGTCCATGACGGCCAGCCGGAAGCCGCTTTCGCGCCGGCTGATGAAAGCCATCGACTTGCCGTCCGGCGAAATACGCGGCGAAACGTTATAGCTGCCCTCGAAGCTAACGCGCTGGGCATCGCCGCCGTTGACGCCGCTGCGGTAAATCTGCGGACTGCCGCCCCGATCGGAAGTGAAATAAATCGACTGGCCATCCGGCGAGAAAAACGGTTCAGTATTGATACCGTTGGCGGTCGTCAGGCGCTGTACGCCGGAGCCGTCGGCATTGACCATGAAGATTTGCGAACCGCCTTCCTTGGACAGCACGACAGCCAGCCGGCGGCCATCAGGCGACCACGCCGGAGCCGAATTCGAGCCCTTAAAATTGGCGACCACGATACGCTGGCCGCTGGCCAGCGAATGCACATAGACCACCGGCTTCTTGTTCTCGAACGAGACATAGGCCAGACGACCGCCTTCGGGCGACCACACCGGTGAAATGATCGGTTCCTTCGACTTCAGCGCAGCCTGCGCGTTTTGCCCGTCGGCGTCGGCGATGTGCAGTTCGTAACGGTTCGTCCCGTTCTTCACCACATAGGCAATTCGTGTCGAGAAAATGCCGGGTTCGCCGATCAGTTTTTCATAAATCACGTCGGCGATGCGGTGGCCGGCGGCACGCAGCATCGGCGTCGAGGTGACGAAAGCGGCACCGCCAAGAACTGTTTGCTTGTTGATGTCGTAGAGCCGGAAACGCGCTTCCTGCCGGCCGTCGCCGCTGGAACTGATGCTGCCGGCCGTCAGGGCGTCGGCGCCCCGGTTTTTCCAGTCGCCATAGGCCGGGCTGGACGACTCGGTCAGCGCCAAGCTGCCGGTGTCGATCAGCTTGAACAGGCCACTACGTTCAAGATCGCCGCGAACGACGGAAGTCAGCGCGCGCGAAATACCCGGTTCGCCACCAAAATCGGCAATGGCCAGCGGAATGCGGTTGGCGCCGGCGCCGGTGATTTCGATGGTCAGTTCGGCACGGGCGGGGATCTGTAGCAGCACCAAGGCACTGCAAGCGATCAGGCTCAGACAGCGCAGTTTGAGCAAGCGTCGAAGCATGGGGCACAAGCTTTCGCTAAATAATCGGCGATTATATCCTCTTGGCGCGCGAAGCGATTGTAACGAAGCGTAATTCCTAAGAACTGCGCGTTTATTACTCGTCAAGTGGCCTGTATTTCAGCTCAAGATCCCGCTGGAACAGTTCAGGCTGGTCGGGTTTGGGCAGAGGAGACGATTTCAGGATGGCGCGCTCGATGGCGTCATCGAGCAGTTTATTGCCGCTGGACTTACCCAATTTGACGTTAAGCACTTCGCCGGAGGGCAGTTGGGTGACTTTAAAAACGGCTTCCGGGTTGCCCTGAATCACCAGGCCGGTGATGACCATGTTGCCTTTGATCTTTCCGCGGATTTTTGCTGCGTAGTCGGCCAGACCTCTAGCACGCGCGGCAGAGGCCTGTTCGGCCTTGAGCAGGGCGCGTTGATTCGCCTCGGCTTCAGCCCGAGCGAGCTGATCCTGCACCGCCTTCTGCTGGTCGAACTGCTTTTGATCGCTTTCGAGCTGCTTCCTAAAGTCAGGCTCCTCGCGCTTGGGTTCCGGTTTCTTCGGCTCAGGCTTTTTAGGCTCTTCCTTCTTCGGTTTCTTGTCGTCCTTGATGGCGATGTCCGGCTTGACCGGTGTCGGTTCAAGCTTGGGGATGGGCTTGGGTTCGGGCTTCGGCGGTTCGGGAACCGGTTCGGGTTTGATGATCGGTGCGGGTGCCGGCGCGGCGCGCCAGACTTCCACTTCGATTGACGACGGGGCCTGGCTCTTCCACTGCACGCCAATGAACAGCGCAGCAATGAGCAGCAGATGGACAAGGGCCGAAAGAATCAACGCCGTGGTGTTCGACTGTTCGATCTGCGGCAGTGGCGAGGCGTAGTCCACGGGTTCGGCTTCCGGATGCGCGGGCTACTTGCCGGTGGGCTGGACGAGCAGACCGATGCGCTTGACCTGCTGGCGCTGCAGTTCGTCCATGACACCGAGCACCGCCTCATATTTGACATTCCTGTCGCCGACGATGAGCACAGGCTGCTCCGGGTTTCTGCGCTGTGCTTCGAGAATGGCTTGTGAAAGTTCGCTGCGGCTCAGGTTGCGTTCCGGCTTGCCCGGCGCGGTCAGCGACAGGGCCTGATCGGCACGGATGTTGACCTGCAGGGCTTCGGCCGGCACTTGCGAGGCCTTGCCGACGGAAGGCACATCGATGCTGGCGGTGGTCATCATCGGTGCGGTCACCATGAAGATGACCAGCAGCACGAGCATGACATCGATATAGGGAACGACGTTGATTTCATTTTTCAGGCGACGTTGACGCATGCGGCCTCCGGGTTAGCGCATCTGCCGTTGCAGAATGTTGGAGAACTCTTCCATGAAGGATTCGAAGCGCGTCGAAAGGCGGTCGATTTCATGCGCAAAACGGTTGTAGGCGACCACCGCCGGAATCGCCGCAAAGAGGCCGATGGCGGTCGCGACAAGCGCCTCGGCGATACCCGGAGCCACGGCGGAAAGCGTGGCCTGCCCGACATTGGAGAGTCCTCTAAAGGAATGCATGATGCCCCATACCGTGCCGAACAGGCCGACATAGGGACTGACCGAACCGACCGAGGCGAGGACGGCGAGGTGCGCGTCGATGCTATCGACCTCACGCTGGTAGGTGGCGCGCATGGCGCGGCGCGAACCGTCAATGACGTCCTTCGCATCGAGATTTTTCTGGCTGCGCAGTTTGGTGAATTCGCGGAAGCCGGATTCGAAGATGCGCTCCATGCTGCCCGCACGGTGCCGGTCATTGACCGCGCTCTGGTACAGGCTATTGAGATCGCCGCCACTCCAGAAATCGCGCTCGAACTGCTCGGTTTGCGAACGCGCCTGTCTGACGGTGAACCACTTGCGGAAAATGTAGTACCACGACATGAAGGAGACACCGGCCAGCAACAGCATGACCGCCTGAACCACGGCACTGGCGTTGAGGATGAGGTTGAAAATGGAGAGATCTTGCGAGACGTTCATTGGAGGGATTCCAGTTTGGTGCGCAATAGTAGGGGAATTGAAGCGATCTTCATCAGAGCGGAGTTGACACAAACGATCTGGACCCTGCCGCTGACCAGTTCATCCCATCCGCTGTCGATTACAGGATTGGCTCGCCGGATGTGCTGGCGAAAGAATATCTGGGATTTGGTGATTTTTTCGACTTCCAGACTGACCGAGAGCATTTCGTCGAGCCGCGCCGGCTTCAGATACTCCAGACTGACGCTGCGCACGACAAAGGCAATCCCAGGATCACGCAGCAGATCGGCCTGATCGTGG
>CAIVZW010000748.1 GCA_903910495.1 uncultured beta proteobacterium | reverse complement strand
TCAGCCGATCCAGCATGGCCGGATCAAGGCCCGCCGCACGGGCGGCAGCAAGGTCTTGCTGGTTTGCGGCAAGAAGTACTGTAGAATCACGCAAAATTGCGGCAGCAATGGCGTGCAAAGCTTCATTCTTGGCGTTGCTGTCGGCGCAAGCGATGACGCGCGAGGCTTCACGGGCCTGCTGTCCAACGATCTGCATATAGTGCTGGATGTCCATGTTTTCCCTAGTCGTTTTGAGCCAAAGCTTGATTATAGCCATCGATCAAAAAACTTCATTGAACCATTGGTAAAAATTAAACTCTCATGCTGACCGAAGCCACCTTCCGAACCGATATGGGCAAAAAACTCATTCTTCCCGCTGAAGTAAAGATATGCGCAACCTGCAGTTACTGGGACGGCGAACGAAAGGTCGATTCTGAACTCCGGATCGTCGTCGTTGACGAAAGTTGTGAGGGGAAATGCCTGGTTCAGAATGAATGCCGCCAAGGGATGACCGATGAGTTTGCATTCCAACCGGACTGTCTCTGGGAGCATCTGGCTCCCGATGTGCCGTCGACCAGCGACGACAGCGACAAGAAATAAGTTTTTCCGAGCTTTCAGCTTACGCTGAGACCCAGTCGCAGAAACTCATCCCACACGTTTCCGGCACCCGCCGCGCCCTTGATCATACGGTCAATGCCTGCCGCATGTACCAGCGCTGCGTTGGCCCTGGCCTGATCGATTCGTTGCACAGCGCGCTTGAACAGTACCTGCCGCGCACCCCATACCCGCGCCTCCTTGAGCAACACATCGAGCGACTGGCGGTCCTTCAGCCCGGCCTTGACCTGTGCCAGCGCACGGATTTCTTCAGTCAAGGCCCAGAGCACCAGCGGCGGCGCTTCACCTTCCTGCTGCAAGCCGTCCAGCGTACGCGTCAGGCGTGCCACATCGCCGGCAAGGAGTGCTTCGCGCAGACCGTCGAGATCGTAACGTGCCACATTCAGCACCGCCTCCTGCACCTGCTGCAGGCTCAGTTCGCCGGCCGGATAAAGCAGACCCAGTTTTAAAATTTCCTGATGCGCGGCCAGCAGATTCCCCTCGACGCGTTCAGCAATGAAGCGCAAGCCTTCACTATCCACGCCCTGTTGCTGACGACGCAGGCGGGCGGCAATCCAGGTCGGCAGTTCGGCCAGATTCGGAGGAATCAGCTTGATGCCAACTCCCGCCTCGGCCAGAGACTTCAGCCAGACGGCCTTTTCCTCCGCCCAGTCGAGGCCCGGAAGCGTCACCAGCAGCAGCACATCGGGCGAAGGCCGGGCACAATAGTCCTGAATCGCCACACTGCCCTCGCGCCCGGGCTTGCCGGTGGGAATGCGCAAGTCGATCAGCTTGCGCCCGCCGAACAGCGACATGTTGCCGGCGGCGTGGTGCAGCTCATCCCAGTTGAATCCGGAAATGGCCGTCAGTACTTCACGTTCATCGAAACCCTGACGACGAGCTGCCGCGCGGATGACATCGGCAGCCTCGATAACGAGCAGGGGTTCATCGCCGTATACGACGTAAACCGGTTTCAGTTCCCGTTCAAGCTGCGCTACCAGTTGCTCGCCCCGGAGCTGCATCGCCGCGCTACTCCGCAGCGGCTGGCGTAACCGGCTTGACCGCCGCCAGACGGCGCATCAACTGCTGCACCAGATCGCTCTCCATGTCCCGCCAGAGCAGATCTTCTTCCTGAGTCTTGGCCAGCACATCCGAGTCGGCATAGGTCAGTTCGCGATTCAGTTCGACCGTATCGGGCAAGACCAGATCGCGCCCCTTTGCATCAACAATCCGGTAACTGTAGCGATAGCGCAGACTTTTTTCGCGCACGCGGCCAGAACTGGAGAGCGAGAGAATCACCGGCTCGCGGACCTCGGCTGTAGGCAGAAAAGTGGCTTGTGCATCGTCTGCCGTTTCGGCAATGCGGGTTGAGCCCGAGGCCCGGATGGCGCGCTTCAGGCCGGCTCCGATCAGCGAATAATCCGCCACGGAAAGGTAAAGACTTTCATAAGGCAGGGAATATGTGCCGCGCAACTGAAAGCCGCAACCCGCAAGAACGCCCATGAACAGGGCAAAGAGAGCTAAACGGGGTGTTGTGCGCATCACAGTATCCCTCCGTCCTTACACGACGATATTGACCAACCGGCCCGGTACGACAATCAGTTTTTTTGGCGCTTTACCGTCAAGGTGCTTTAGCACCCCCTCATTGGCCAGCGCTGCCGCCTCGATCATTGCCTTGTCCGCAGAAGCAGGCACGCGCAGACTGCCGCGCAGCTTGCCATTGACCTGCAGCATCAGTTCGATTTCATCCTGGACCAGCGCCGTCGTATCGACCTTCGGAAAGAGTTGTACCCCGGCCGTCTGACCGGGTTTGAGCTCGGCGTAGAGCGCTTCGCAAACGTGCGGCACGATCGGATAGAGCATCAGTGCCACGGCTTCCAGCGCCTCCTGCCTGACGGCACGTGCGCTTGCCGAAGCATCGTCGAGTTTGGCAAAGGCGTTGAGCAGTTCCATCACGGCGGCGATGGCCGTATTGAACTGCTTGCGCCGGCCGTAGTCGTCCGTCACCTTGCCGATGGTCTGATGCAACTGGCGACGGAAGGCCTTCAGTTCCGCTGACAATTCACCCCCCGAATAGGCGGCAACCAGACCGCCGGAGACGTGCTCATAGACCATGCGCCACACGCGCTTGAGAAAACGGAACGCGCCTTCGACCCCGGCATCGGACCACTCCAGCGACTGATCCGGAGGCGAGGCAAACATGATGAACAGGCGCGCCGTATCCGCGCCAAACTGGTCGATCAACGACTGGGGATCGACCCCATTGTTCTTCGATTTCGACATTTTCTCGGTGCCGCCAATGGATACCGGCAGACCGTCGGCACTGAGCAAGGCGCCAATGGCGCGACCCCGTTCATCATGCGTGACATCGACATCGGCCGGGTTGATCCAGTCCTTCTTGCCGTTGGCGTCTTCACGATAGAAGGTGGGCGCAACGACCATGCCCTGGGTCAGCAGATGGGCAAACGGTTCGTCCAGTTTCTCTGAACCGAACAGACCAGTGTCGCGCATCAGCTTGGTCCAGAAATGCGAATAGAGCAGGTGCAGGATAGCGTGTTCGATGCCGCCGATGTATTGGTCGATGCCGCCCTTGCACCAGTAGGCGACGCGTTCGTCGACCATGGCCTGGTCGTTGTCCGGGCAGCAGTAGCGCAGGAAGTACCACGACGACTCGACGAAGGTATCCATCGTGTCGGTCTCGCGGCGTGCCGGCTTGCCGCATTGCGGGCAGGCGCACTCGTAAAATTCAGGCATCCTGGCCAGCGGACTGCCGGCGCCGGTGACGGTCACGTTTTCAGGCAGAACGACCGGCAACTGCTCGTCCGGCACCGGCACGTCGCCGCAATCGGCACAGTGGATGATCGGGATCGGACAGCCCCAGTAACGCTGGCGCGAAATACCCCAGTCGCGCAGTCGGAACTGGGTTTTCTTTTCACCCAAACCCTTGGCGGCAAGGTCGATTGAAATCGCGTCGAACGCCGCCAGATAATCGAGACCGTCATACTTGCCGGAATTGACGCATACGCCGGGTTCGGAATAAGCCTCCTGCCAGGGTGCCGCCACATCGGCATAGGCAGCAGTCGGAGAACCAATAACCATGCGGATCTCCAGCCCATACCTGGTGGCGAAGGCGTAATCGCGCTCGTCGTGCGCCGGCACGGCCATTACCGCACCTTCGCCGTAGCCCATCAGCACATAGTTGGCGACCCACACCGGCAGTTTCTCGCCGTTGAGCGGATGGACGACGAACAGGCCGGTCGGCATGCCCTTCTTTTCCATCGTCGCCATGTCGGCCTCGGCCACGCCGCCGCGCTTGCATTCCTCGATGAACTCGCGCAGTTCGGGATTACCGACCGCCGCCTGCGTGGCCAGTGCATGCTCAGCCGCCACGGCGACATAGGTCGCGCCCATCAGGGTATCCGGGCGGGTCGTAAACACCTTGAGCACACCTTCGGCGCCAATCGATGCAACATCGTACGGGAAGCCGACGTCGCAACCGAAGCTCTTGCCGATCCAGTTCTTCTGCATCGTCTTGACCTGCTCGGGCCAGCCGCACAACAGGTCGAGATCGGCCAGCAACTCGTCGGCGTAGGCGGTGATCTTCATGTAGTACATGGGAATTTCGCGCTTCTCGATCAGCGCGCCCGAACGCCAGCCACGCCCGTCGATCACCTGTTCGTTGGCTAACACAGTCATGTCTTCCGGGTCCCAATTGACCGTTCCCAGACGTTTATAGATCAGGCCTTTGGCGTAGAGGCGGGTGAATAGCCACTGCTCCCAGCGGTAGTAGTCCGGCTTGCAGGTCGCCAGTTCTCTATCCCAGTCGATGGCAAAGCCAAGCCGGTTGAGTTGGCCCTTCATGTACTCGATATTGGCGTAAGTCCATTGCGCCGGCGGCACGTTGTTCTGGATTGCGGCGTTCTCGGCCGGCATGCCGAAGGCGTCCCAGCCCATCGGCTGCATGACGTTGAAACCCAGCATCTTGTGAAAACGCGAAAGCACGTCACCGATCGTGTAGTTGCGTACGTGCCCCATGTGCAACTTGCCCGACGGGTAGGGGAACATCGACAGGCAGTAATATTTGGGCTGGCTGGCGTCTTCAATGGCGCGCGCGGCCTTGGTCCTGGTCCAGTGCGCCTGGGCGGCGAGTTCAATGTCTTGGGGCTGGTATTTTTCCTGCATGGCGGACGATGATCAGAAATGGACTAAACGTCGAATTATACGCGGTTTGATGTAAGTAACCGCTTGCCAGACAATGCATGGTACCGATGATCCCAAGCAAAAAACAAAAGAGGCTGGCCTCTCGGCCAGCCTCTTTCATGATCGGGAAGCAGTAGCGGAATCGAAGAACAGACACGCACTATTTTCGATAGTGTTTTCAGAGCAATCGAACGCTGCAGGCCCCCTATTTCTTGGCAATTGCGACCAGTTCGACTCTTGCTCCTTTGGCCAGTGCAGTTATGCCGACCGCCGCTCTGCTCGGGTATACCGTTCCCTCGAAATACGAACCATAAACCGTGTTTATTTTGGCAAACTCTTGCATATCCGTTGTGTAGATCGTAACCAAAATCAGATCATCCATCGTCATTTCGGCAGCGGCCAGCACCGCCTTCATGTTACGCATGCACTGGTGCATCTGCTCCTCAAGCTCATTGCTGACTAGATCGCCGCTTCCGGGAAGGAAAGGCATCAAACCGGAGGTGTGAAGAAAGCCGTCCTTCATTACCGCCTGAGAAAAGGGGCCAAAAGCCGGTGACGATTTGTCGGTCGAAATAATCGTGTTGTTCATGCTGGGTTTCTCCTGAAGTGTGCTGGAAAATCGGTTCAAACACGGCTGCCTGATTCCTGCAACATTCAGTGCTGCGCTTATAACCGGCAAACGGATGAATGACAAATCATCCTTTCTGAGTGGTTGCAGCCATCATGTCCGCTATGGACTGGTCTTCCTGTGGTGTCAATCCACTCACACCTGCGGCACCGATGATCACGCCAGCGGAATTCTTCAAAACCACGCCACCGGGTAGTCCCGTTAACTTTTCATCACAAAAAAAACTGGCGGGTACGTTTTCACGATGCAGCCTTTCCGCAAAAGCATCCGTACCAATGCCCATAAAAGCGGCGGTATAGGCTTTCCCCTGTGATATCTGGATGCTCCGGATGGTTGCACCAGGCATGCGTATGAACGACAGAAGAAATCCATAGTTGTCGCATACAGCTACGCTAATGGGCCGCTTGAACTCGCTCTTGGCCTGTTCAACCGCCTTGGCAATCAAATTTTGAACCATCTCCAGGTTCATTTCCATTTTTGACTCCTCCTTCTGTGTTTAGAGTTGTTACCTATTTATCATCAGGAATTTCCACCATGACCGCAGCCGCTCACTTCTTTGAACTCTCAGCGATCGCAACCCTACCCCGCATCGCGGATATCGAAATCGGGTATTGCGGATTCGATAGCCACGATGCGGTCGTAGCAGACTCTTTATCTTGTAGTTGCATCAGTTACATCGAATATGGTTTGACCCAACCGAGTCCATCGATCGTTTTTGACGCAGGCTTGTATTCGCAGCCGATCCAGCCGTCGTATCCAAGCGTGTCGATATGGTCGAACAGGAACGTGTAATTGATTTCGCCAGTTCCCGGTTCGTTGCGCGCCGGATTATCGGCGAGTTGCATGTGGGCGATGCGCGGCAGGTTTTTCTTGATCGTTGCGGCCAGTTCGCCTTCCATCCGCTGCATGTGATAAATGTCGTACAGCAAAAAAATGTTGTCGCATCCGCTTGCATCAATCAGATCAAGTGCCTGCTGCGTCCTGGACACGTAGAAACCGGGAATATCAAAGGTATTGATCGCCTCGACAACCAGCTTGATCCCATGGGCTTTGAGTTGCTGACCGGCAAACCGGATGTTGGCCACAAAGGTCTCGCGCAACTTGTCCGGATCAGCGCCAGCCGGTGCAATACCGGCCATTACGTTAATTCGTTTGCAGCCGAGCGCCGTCGCGTACTCGATGGTGTTGCCGACGTTATCCTGAAACTCGCCGATACGCTCCGGCAAAATGGCGATGCCTCGCTCGCCCTTGGCCCAATCGCCCGAAGATACGTTGTGCAACACCTGAGTCATACCATAGCGATTGAGCTGCTCGGCCAATTGCTCTTTGGGACAGGCATAGGGAAAGAGATATTCAACTCCCTTGAAGCCGGCATCACTGGCGGCCTTGAAGCGATCCATGAAATCAACTTCATTGAACATCATGGTCAGGTTTGCGGCAAATTTGGGCATTTAGTTCTCCTTATTATTCACACAGTTTCAGTACGCTTATATGCGCACCCACAACTGATACCGTCACCGCCAAAGTTAGGGCATAACGGTAAGCTAAAGCAATAAGCTTGCCAGCCTTATCAAGCGAGCATAACTATAGGTTTATGTCGCCCAACCGTTACTGAACGGTATATTGAGAAGTGGAATTTGTTGCGATATGCAACATTTTGTCTTAAATTGCATCTGAAGAATCAGCACCTCGCATCGACGCTGATCACAACCTGGATGCAACAGCACACTCTAACCGGTCCGGCGCCCGTAAGCAGAGTCGCCCGCTCCTGCCACCCCCTTTTTAGTGCACCGGCGATCGAAATTCCTGGAAAGCAGATTCGCTCGTGCATAGAGCAATGCGGCATTCACGACCCGCCGAATTGAACCATTGACCAGGGAAATGCAATTGTGCAAAACGCATCCTTAATGTCGCACTTTGCAGAACAAAACCAAGCGAAATTGACTACACCCCTTACGAAACATTGGGTTACGGATTGGCATTCTTATTGCTTATCCCATCAACGAAGTTATAGACCCATCCTTGTCTGGCTTCACAAAGTGCTGACCATGGTGGGAGTGATACGAATATCAGAATTTTTTGAAATCACAGAGGTACAGTTTTACAAGCGGACGCAGGATTAACTTAACCAGAAGAATCACGGAGGGAACGAAATCATGAAGCAAGTGAATATCCTGAAATCAGTCAAGAAGGTACCAGGCGGCATAATGGTAGTGCCGTTGTTCTTGGGCGCCTTGCTTAACACCATCGACCAGATGCACATACCGGCCATCATGACCTTCCTGAAGGGCATCGGCGTTTCAGCCTTCAAACCGGGGATTTATGAGTTCCTGCGCATCGGCGGCTTTTCCGAGGCGCTCTTCAAAACGGGCTTTTTTACCTTGATCGCCATGTTCCTGTTCTGCACCGGTGCTCAGATGAACCTTCGGGCTGGTGGCATTGCCATGAAAAAGGGAATCACTCTTACCACTGTCAAGTACTTCGTGGGTCTGGGCGCGGGCTTCGTTTGGGGCACCCTGTCCGGTGACATGTTCAATGGCTTCCTCGGCTTGTCGGCTATGGCGATCATCGCCGCTGTGACCAACGAAAACGGCGGCATGTTTGCCGCCCTGTCCGCGCAGTTCGGCAACCGTTCTGACCTGGGCGCCGTGTCCGTGCTCTCCATGAATGACGGCCCGTTCTTTACCCTGATGGCGCTGGGCATGCTGGGTGCCAACTTCCCATGGATCGCCTTCGTTGCCGTTCTACTGCCCATTGCACTCGGCATGCTGTTCGGAAATCTGGACCATGAGGTGCGCGAGTTTCTCCAGCCCGGAGAATATATTCCCGTTCCCTTCTTTGCCTTTGCACTGGGCGCCGGAATGAACCTTGCCACTTTCTTCAACCCGACAGTTATCGCCGGCGGTTTGGCACTGGGCCTCATGACAGTGGTACTTACCGGCGGAGCGAACATTATCGCTTACAAGTTAATAGGCGAGAAAAGCATGATTGCCCCCGTTGCCAGCGCTTCAACGGCCGGCAACGCCGTTGCTACACCTGCCGCCATCGCTGCAGCTGCCGCCGTGGCCGCCGCTTCGGGCATGATGCCCGCGGCAGAAGCAAAGGCATACGCAGACATCGTCAGCATCGCTTCCTTGCAGATTTCCATCTCTACCCTGTCAACTGCGATCGCGTGCCCGCTCATGGTTATCTATATGGATAAATGGCAGCGGAGCCGTGGCATCGATGGCAGACTGGAGACCTACGAAATCATAGAAGCCCAAGCCAAGGCCAAGCAGCAAGCCACGCAGGCTGCCTGATTCACATAAGAAAGCAGAATCCGCAACACAAGCCTGACATTGTCGCCGGCGAAGTTTCAATCTTCGCCGGCGATTTTTTTAATAGCTACAATATGCTGGATTTGGAGATACCTCATGAACAATGCGGTCGATATTGCTTACGGTCGTGGCCACCTGAAAGTGTCTCTTCAGGAAGGCATCAAACTAACGATCATCCGCAAACCGAGCCTGCCAAAACTGACGGATCAGAAGGCGGCCATTGATGAGGCGCTCGCAAGGCCAATAAATGCTTCCCCCCTGGCGAAACTGGCGCAGGGGCGCAAAAGCGCCTGCATCCTGATCTGTGACATCACGCGGCCGGTGCCCAACAAGCTGTTCCTGCGCCCGATGATCGAAACCCTGATGAACGCCGGGCTGCCGGCGGACAAGATCACCATCATCGTGGCCACCGGATTGCACCGCGCCAACGAGGGCGCTGAACTCGCTGAACTGGTTGGTGACCCCTGGGTGCTGGAAACGGTTCGCGTCGAAAACCATTTTGCGCGCAACGACGCCGATCACGTCGATCTCGGAGTTACCACGCGCGGCACACCGGTGAAGATCGACCGGCGTTTCGTCGACGCCGACCTGCGCATCGTGTCGGGACTGATCGAACCGCACTTCATGGCCGGCTGGTCTGGCGGTCGTAAGGTGGTCGCCCCCGGCGTCGCGCATCACGAGACCATCCGCACCTTCCATTCGGCCCGTTTCATGGAGGATCCGCTGGCCATCCAGTGCAACCTGGTCAAGAACCCGCTGCATGAAGAGCAACTCGAGATCGTGGGCAAGATCGGCGAGATCTATGCGATCAACACCGTGCTCGACGAAGACCGCGATCTGATTTACGTCAATTTCGGCGAGGTTCTCGCCAGCCATCTGGCCGCCGTCGACTTCGTCATCGATTCGACGGTGATCAAGGTGCCGCGCCGCTTCAAGACCGTCGTCACCTCGTCGGCCGGCTATCCGCTCGACAAGACCTACTACCAGACGGTCAAGGGCATGGTGACGCCGATGGATATCCTTGAGCCGGGCGGCACCCTGATCATCGCTTCGGAATGCTCCGAAGGCTTTGGTTCGCCGGAATTTCGCGAAGCCCAGGCCAAGCTTGTCGACATTGGGCCCGAGCGATTTCTGGCGATGCTCAAGGCCAAGACCTTCGCCGAGATCGACGAGTGGCAGACCGAAATGCAGCTCAAGCCGATGCGCGTCGGGACCGTCCAGTTGTACACCACGGGCCTCGGCGCCGAAGAGCGGCGCATTACCGGCGTCGATCTCGTAGACTCGGTTGACCAGGCCGTCGCCGACAGCGTCCGGCGTCATGGCGATACGGCGGTGGCCTTCATTCCCGAAGGGCCTTACGTGATTCCGGTTTTTGACTATCGTGTCTGAGATTAGCCCACAGCCCGGTCACATTCATCTGGACGCGGTCGGCGGGCTGGCCGGCGACATGATTGTGGCCGCGCTGCTCGACGCCTTACCCGATTTACGGCAACGCGTATTTGCCGACCTGGCGGCGGTAATGCCTGCCGAGTGCGGGCAGCCGACCCTGAAAAGGGACTGAGCGGCGGACTTGCGCACCAGCGCCCGCTATGGGCGCTTACTGAATGAAACGATTCGACGGCAAATTCGTCGTGCATTGCAACGACGACACGCTCACGGCAGAAAACATGGCGCTGGGCGCCGCACCGCATTCATGCCCATATCGCCATCACGGTCCTCTCGCTGTTGCTTGAGCGCACCATAGAGCATGCATGTCAGGATACGTGGCACGCTATCCGGGATGATCTGAAACACATTCTTTTGGCATAATTGTCCAGCCCCAATGGTCGCTTCTGATAGGTGACCGAACCCTCTTCGAATGTGCCTAATCGATTGAAAACACTGAAAATCAAATCACTAAAACCAATCCTGAATCCGGATTGAGTGCCTTCCCCGTCTAGACACACGCCGATTTCGCAAATATCGATGAGCGCCATGCTCCATGCGGCTTCCCGAGGAGCGTGTTACTTGGTGGTGTCAAAGGCATGGTAGATGTTCTAAGTATTTGCCACGTACCTTCAGCCAGGCCGAAATTGAGCGGTCAATGATTTTATTAAGGGAAGGCCTAGGGTGTGTTCTCATTTGACGGACGGTCACGCAAGCACCGGGCCGGGATGCAGCGC
>CAIVZW010000747.1 GCA_903910495.1 uncultured beta proteobacterium | reverse complement strand
CCGGCGTTCTGCCCAACGAAAGCGATTAGTTACGACATTGTCGATCCCGAGTACCGGGATTCCTGCGTCAGTAAATTCAGAGTGCAGAAGTTGGCTTCCGAAGGGACCAGTGCGGATCGCGTTCGGAGTGTCAGGGAGTAATTCCTCGACAGTTATCCGGGCATTCGACAGTTCCTTCAGCAATTGCAGGGCTGCTGATCGGATCAAGTTGTCTGTGTCTTTGACAAGTAAGTGTTGCCCAAACGCGACTCTATCCGCCTTGTCGAGGATACGAGCGATGCGCTGCTGTTCAGTGTATTCTGGAAGGACCAGTGAGAGGTTTTCAAGCTTGTCTCGACTGACATGAGGAATAGTTGCCCCTGTTGTTGAGCTATTCAGCACTACAAATTTGCTTTGCAGAAATCGTGCGACGTAAGGAGTGAAGACGCGTTTCTCATCACGAGGACGCAGGCGAGAGATCGTGCTGCCAATCAGGCCGCCCAAACCGTAGCCTACTGTGCCTGCATTGGCTCCGTCCCATGCGATACATATGTCCATAGGGCTTACCGTCGTTCCACTAGGATCTTTAGCGTACTTCAACTGATTGTCAGATCGAAGATCCTCAATTTGTATGTAGCGACTTGCCCCCGGGACATTCTCAGAAAATACATCTAATGCCTTGCGTCCTTTAGCAATAGTGAAGAGATCGCCAACAAAACGCTTAGCTGTCACAGTATTTTCTCCAACTCGATCATATCCGATTGAATTGCGGCTCCCAAATCTTTAAGCCGTGCAAGAATTTTCGCTGGAGGGTCAAATTGCTCTTCCGCTTGAACTGTCTCCTTGTAGCGATTAAGGGATATATCGTATTTGTTAGCTCGAATATCGCTTACATGAACCATAAAAGTCTTGGCGGCATGATCTGAAAAGTCGGCGCTGGCGAGACGGCGTTGTTGGAACTTTTCCAGCACATCGGGCAGGTCGTTCTCGGCAATCTCCTGCCGCTTGTCGTCGAGCGAGTAGCCGTCGGCCTGCACGTCGTAAAACATGACATCGCCGGTCTGCCCGCCCTTGGTGAACACCAAAATGGCAGTGGAGACGCCCGCGTATGGTTTGAATACGCCCGAGGGCAGAGAAATCACGGCCTCAAGTTGATTCTCGTCGATCAGATGCTGGCGCAGAGCGACGTGGGCCTTGCTGGAACCGAACAGCACGCCGTCTGGAACGATGGTGGCCGAGCGTCCGCCGTTCTTTAGCATGCGCAGAATCAGCGCGACAAAGAGCAATTCTGTCTTTTTTGTTTTGACCTTCTTCAGCAGAGAGGGATGGACATCTTCCTCGTCTAGGCTGCCCTTGAATGGCGGATTGGCGAGGATGACATCGAAGCCCGCTTCAGCTTGCTGGCGAAATTTTTCCGGAAAGTTCTTGGAAAGAGTGTCCTGGTAGTGAATGTCCGGGTTCTCGACACCGTGCAGCATCAGGTTCATGGCGGCGATACGCAGCATGGTTACGTCGAAGTCGAAGCCGTGGAACAGGCCATTCTGGATGTGGTCGCGATAGGGCTCCAACCGGTCGCCGGGATAACCCTTGCTGCCGTCCTCGAAGGTTTCCACCAGTTCCGGCGATGAATACTGCCGGCGCAGGTATTCCATGGAGCTGACCAGAAAGCCCGCCGTGCCGCAAGCCGGGTCGCCGACCACTTCGGAGGGCTTGGGGTCGAGCATTTCGACCATGAGCTTGATGATGTGTCTCGGGGTGCGGAACTGGCCGTTGATGCCGGCGGTGCTGAGCTTGCTCAGCATGTATTCGTACAGATCGCCCTTGATGTCGCTGTTGCCCAACGGCAGCAGGTTGATCTGAGTCACGGCAGAGACGAGCAGGCTGGCCTTTGGAATCAGGCAGGTGGCATCCTTCATGTATTCGCCGAAGGTTGTGTTCTTGCCGCCAAGATCGCGCAGGTGTGGGAAAACCTGATCGCGTACATGGCGCAGCATTTCGTCGCCGCCGTATTCACTCCAGTTTTTCCAGCGCAGGTTTTGCTGATCGGGGCCGAAGTTCTTGTGCGGTGACTTGCCGGTGCGGCCGGCCATCTTTTCGTGACGGGTTTCGTCAATATCGAGCAGACGCGCAAACATCAGAAAGGAAATCTGCTCGATGACGGTGAGCGGGTTGGTGATGCCGCCGGTCCAGAATTCGGTCCAGAGACGGTCAATATCATTCTTGATTTGGTTGGTGATCATGATTGCGTGCTTTCCAGTTCCGTGCCGTCGATAATCTCGGGCAGGTGTTCGAGTTCTAGGGCGGCCTTGGCCACCAGATGGCTAGGTAAAGGTGTCTGTACCGACACACCCAGTTTTTCAAATTCCTTGGCTTGGCCAATCAAGTTACCCTTGCCGGTATAGAGCTGCCCCATGGCCTTACCGAAGGATTCCTTGGCCTTGTCGAGCTGGCTGCCGACGGCCTCCATACTGTCGAGGAAACTGACGAGCTTCTTGTAGACTTTGCTGGCGCGATCAGCGAGTTCGGCGGTGTGGGCGTTCTGTTCCTCGAAGCGCCAGAGCTGGCGCACGATGTTCAGGCTGGTGAGCAAAGTGGTCGGCGTGGCGACCAGCACGTTCTGTTCGATGGCCTTCTGGAACAGGCTCTCGTCCGCACGCAGCGCTTCGACGAATGCCGATTCGATCGGGATGAACATGAAGACCATCTCGGGGGTATTGAGGCCGGGCAGTTCGAAGTAGGCGCGGTTCGAGAGTTCCTGAATGCGGCTGGCCACGGCATTGACGTGCTCCTGCAGTGCCTGCTGACGATCAACATCGTCCTCGGCATTGACGTAGCGGGTATAGGCATTCAGCGAAACCTTGGCGTCGATGACCAGGTGTTTGGCCTGCGGCAGGTAGATCACCACGTCCGGGCGCTTGCGCCCGTCTTCGGTGTTGAAGCTGACTTCGCGCTTGAAATCCTTACCTTCACGCAGGCCGGAGCGATCGAGCACATTGCCAAGCACGAGTTCGCCCCAGTTGCCCTGCTTCTTGGCCTGCCCCTTGAGGGCGGTCGCGAGGCCGTGGGCTTCCTCGGTCATTTGGCGATTCAGGTCTTTGAGTTGCGTCAGTTCGGCCTTGAGCGTGGCTTGCTGCTCGGTGTCCTTGGTATGGATTTCTTCCACCTTGGCCTTGAACTCGGTCATTCGTTCCTTGAGCGGATTGAGCAGTTGCCCGATGTTGGTCTGATTCTGCTCGGTGAAACGCTTTGATTTTTCTTCAAGGATGTCGTTGGCCAGGCTCTTGAACTGATTAGACAAGGCCTCTTTGGCTTCCAGCAAGAGAGCCTGCTTTTCCGCGGCCTGGCTGCGTTCTGCATCGAGCCGGGTGCTCAATTCAGCGATTACGGTGGTCAGTTCGCTGACTTTAGAGTCGGCCTGTTCGCGCTGCGATTTTTCGGTTTGCCAGTCGCTGCGCATTTGCGTCAGCGCATCGTGTTCTGATTTCAGCTCGGCGGCAAGGCGCCCTGATGCTTCGCGCAGGTCTGCCGCTTGTTGCCGAGTGGTGGTCAAGGTTTGCTCAGCCTCAGTTAGCGTGGCTTCGAGGCCTGGAATACGACTAGCGCGTTCGGTCAATTTGGCAAGATCATCCCGCGCCTGATCGAGCGCATCGCGAAAATCGCTGGCCTGGGTCTTCAGGGTCTCGTGGGCGGCATGGAGTTTGACCAGATCCGCATCATTGGCGCGTGCACGCTCAGTAGTGGTGGCGAGATCAACGGCAAGCTCGGCACGGCCTTGTTCAACGGCGGCCGCAATCCTTCCCCTAATCAGCAACCAGGTGACGGCTACGCCGATGGCAAGACCGATAGCGGCAGCAATGAGGGTGATAAGTTGGTTGTCCATGAGCGTGTCCTGTTCTTGTTATTGGTAGGCGCGTGGCTCGCTTGTCGGGCCAAAACCGTCGATCACGGCGATCAGATCTTCAACGGCGGCATTATCGAAAATGCCATCTGGGCCTTCTTCGCTGACCTGGGTGAAGGGAGCCTCATAGAGCTTATCGAGCGTCACGACACCAAACTTGGCAATGTGGTTCTGCAGTAACGCCATGAAGCGCTGTTGCTTGGCTGACATTTGCGGATGGCGCGTGAAGAAGTTCGCGAATCGTTCGGCAACCACTTCCGGTTCCATGCCGACGATGGTGCGGATCGCCGTGGCTAGATCGCCAGCGGTGTCCGGGTAGAACTCTGTCAGCCAGGCCAGATTGACGTCCGGGTGCTGGGTAAGTACCAGACTGACCAGAGTGGAAAGGTCGGATTCGCCAACGGCTTCGCCGCGCCGAATCTTGCGCAGGGTCGGGTTGTCATCGAACAGCCCCGTGAGCACCTGCTCAACGCGCTGCCGGTAGGCGACCAGCTCCGTGCCTTCCAGCTTGGGAATATGGCGAGCGAATTCTATTTTCGAGGCATCTTCGGTGATGTCAAGGATTCGCGGTTTGCCACCAACGGTCGGCCCCACAATGCGATGCCGCATGATGCCGCGCAGTTCCTCACGAACCGATTCCAGGCCGGCGACATCCGTTTGGTCGACCAAGACCTTCCAGAAATCACCACTGCGGACTTTCTCAATCGTTGCCAGCTTGTCACGCACTGCATTGACGTTGATCGGCAACTGGGAAACAAGACCGATCAGGTCATCGCGTAGATCATTGAACACGGCAGACTTCTTGAGCATTTCGATCTGCATGCGGGATACGAGCAGATCAAGCTGATAGGCGTCATCCCAGTTGCGGGTATCGCGCCATTGCATCAGGGGCGCTATGTCCTTGAGCAAGGACGAGCGAGTGGCCGCGCTGAGTGCCTGCAAAACACCAGGACGTTGAATCTCACGAACTTCGCGCCACTTTTCTCGGACGGCAATGGTGGATTCGGGCAGGGCGGAGATATCGGCCTGCATCAGTTTGATGGAGAGATCAAATGCGCCGGGGTTGGCGGCTGACAGTGCTGCGTCGGCCAACTGCAGGCGTGCTTCAAACAGCTTTTGCAGCAGCGATTTGCTGGTTGTGGGACTAGCCTCGCGGTAGCTTTCTTCGAAATAGGCGAAATTACCCCAGTGATCGAAGATACTGAACTTGGTTTTGTCCTGGCCGGGGCCATTGAGGTTCTGGCACAGACGTGTTCCACGCCCGATCATCTGCCAGAACTTGACGTAGGACTTGACCGGTTTTGCGAAGACCAGATTTACGACTTCGGGGATATCGATGCCGGTGTCCAGCATGTCGACCGATATGGCGATGGTGAGAGCGTTCTTGGGGTCTTTGAAATCGTCGATCAACTGCTCGGCACGGGTATCGTAGTTGTCGATCACCCGGCAGAACTCCCCACCGTACTGCGGGTACATATCGTCGAACAGCTCCTGCAGCAACACGGCGTGATTGTGGTTGCGGGCAAAAATGATGGTTTTTCCCGGATGTGCGCCGCTGGCATCCTTGATGCCGTTCTCCATCAGATTGCGCAGGATGGCGCGGTTGGTATCCTTGTTGAATACGGCCCGGTCGACTTCGGTATCGTCGTAGGCAATCGTCTGCGCATCGGGCTCGTCGTTTTCGAGCTGCTCTCGCTGCTCTGCGGAGAGTTGGTTGTACTTGATGCCACGACGCAGGAATTCTGTGGTGTGGGTGTAAACCTCGAAAGGAACGAGGTACGGTGGCGTGTGACTGATAGCTTCCTGGTAGCCAAAATAGGACGTCGGATCGCCATCCTCACAGGAGAATAGCTTGAAGGTGTTGCGTGTAATGAACTTGACCGGTGTTGCAGTAAGGCCCACCTGCAGTGCATCGAAATAGACGAACAGATCCCGGTAGCGATTGTAGATACTGCGGTGCGATTCATCGGCAATGATGAGGTCAAAGTAACCGACATCGAACATCTCGTAGCACTGCATCATCGCCGGGTAGGTAGCGAGATAGATGCGGTTAGTGACGTCGCCAGCGGTATTGGCATTGATGTGGATGCGCGGCTCACCGGGCAAAAATTCCTTGAACACATCGTCGGCCTGCTTGCGCAGTTCGCGGCGATCACACAGGAAGAGGATGCGTTTCGCCCAGCGTGCTCGTGAGAGGACATCGCATAGCGAAACGGCGATACGGGTCTTGCCGGTGCCTGTGGCCAGAACCACGAGTGACTTGCGATAGCCTTGACTGAAGCGGTCGCTGATGCGCTTGATGGTCTCGATCTGATACATCCGGCCAGCGATCTCTGCCTTCGGATTGATGGTGTCCAAGCTCAGCTTCTCGTTGCGCTGGAAGATCAGGTATTGGAGGCTTTCTTTTGAGTAGAAGCCGAACAGGCGGCGGGGCGTTTGTTTCTGTACGTCATCCCATATATAGATATCGAAACCATTGGTGTAAAAAATGACTGGCCGCTGGCCGTGTTTCTGCTCCAACCCGTCGGCGTAAAGCTTGGCTTGGGTACGGCCGGCTTCCGCATCTTTGGCGGTTCTCTTGGCTTCGATTACAGCCAGTGGTTTGCCATTGTCGTCCCACAGAACATAGTCGGCATAGCCGATGCCGGTTTTGTTTTGCGGCTGCGGAATCTCGATTTCCTGGCCGACTTCTTCCGTTGAGGTACCAGCCTGCCCCACCTTCCAACGTGCCGATACCAGCATGGCATCAATGAGTCGTTGGCGGGTCGTGGCTTCGTCGAAACCGAGTTGATTGACCGCAGCATTGCCGTTGACGACCAACTGCGCAAGCTCTTCAGCAGTGCGTTCAATGGCGGCTTGTTGTGCTTTGGTCGCTTCCAGTTGTTCGAGCACCGCTTGCATTTGCTGCTCTTGCTCGGCGATCTGGGCCAGGAGGCGTTGACGGTCCTTTTCCAGCTTTTTGGCATCGGCTGGCGGTACAGGTGGCACGAAGGCTTGGATACCCGATGCCAACCCGTTGTCGAAGGTCACAAAAACCCAGCGTGCGATATCGAATGCCTCTCGCACCATGGCCAGTGCGGTCGGCGTTGTGCCCTGATTGGCATGGACAGCCTTGTTGCCGTGCATACGTAGTCCATGCAATTTGGTCAGCACAACCGTTGGCACTCGACTGCGGAAGGCATCCTCGTTCAGGAGGTCATTCAGATTTGGCTGGTAAGGTTTGGGCAGACGAAACGTGTCATAGACCAGATCGACAACACGTTCAGCAAACAGCCGCAACTTGGCTAGTGCGCTTGCGGGATCATTGAACGCATAGTGCTCGGCGAAACCACCCAACGCAGCAAGGTCATCACGAGCATCGCGCAGGAATTCGAAGTTCCTAGATTGCACGACCACCCCTTCGACCGGGGCGGTCGATTGCAACTGCGGATTGGTAACGGGGGCGTCCATGATTTTTATTAGTGGCACATTCTGTTGAAGGATGTACGACTATTAGCAATCGGTGTGCCAGCCCAAAAAATTCGTTGCTCAACACCCCTTGACCCCGTAACGATTCATCCAGTTGGTGAAAGTCTGATAGTTGCCAAAACCAAGTAATTTTGCGGCTTGGGTCTTGTTGTTGTGGGTATGGTCTAACGTACGTTCGATGTAGTGCCGAGCCACTTGGGCCATGAGCAATTCCAGCTCTATGCCTGATTCCACAGGGCGACTCAGGATATTATCGGTGCCGTGAGCAGTACGGGGGGATAGCTGGATTGCATCCCTGATCGCTTCCAACCCAATCACCTCATCGTCAGACCATACAGCTGCCCGCTGCAGTGTATTGAGTAACTCCCTGATATTACCGGGCCAAGAATGCTGAAGCATAATATTTTTTGCGCTTGCAGATATTTT
>CAIVZW010000746.1 GCA_903910495.1 uncultured beta proteobacterium | reverse complement strand
TGCGATGAATTTATCACCAGCTTGATCCAGCTTCTCGAAATGCTGAAGGTAGTATCCACATGCCCTGTCACCTAACGTAG
Organism: uncultured beta proteobacterium; assembly: GCA_903910495.1. The sequence continues at coordinate 2,990 of CAIVZW010000746.1, read as the reverse complement.
TCGAATATAAAGGGTTAGATTGAGGTGCGACTGGGCTGCGGTTTTTTGAAGAATTAAATGCAGTCATTGCTGCCTGCTTGATTACTGGGTTGTGCTCGATTTTTTCCGCGAGCGCTCCTATTCCCGGCAGATCGGTTGTCGGCCCGCGTTTGTCCCGATTATCGCGTACCAGCCCAAAAAGGACTTTCAACGACTGGAGCGAGTTGAGAGGTGTTGAGTCAGAAGTGTCCTTAATAAGCAAAAATGCAATTCCCCCAAGAAGCACGACGGCAATCCATTGAGCGATCAGTTGCCCAGCATTGATTATTGCGCGATCGTGAGGCGGATTTAGGAGAAAAGCGTATCCAAACCCCAAGCCATTAACTTGGAACGGCGGAAACAGTAGCATCGCCAAGATCGCGACCGCGCACGCGAATAGAACTCTACGTTGCAGAAAATTCATTCTGCTATCCCTGTACTGGAGTTGTGCATGCGTTGCCCGTCAATATCTGGCTCACGCGAATGACAGAGTACTGTAGATTATATTCCGTGGATTGACAATCTCTTCTAGCGCACCCTTCGCTTCATGGCGATGGGTTACGAAGAGACGCTGCAGGTCATTGCGGCAAATACCAGAGAATTCCGGGAAGGCAAAGGTCTTTCCCAGGAGGCGCTCGCCCTTGAAGCCGAAGTCGATAGAACGTATGTCTCGCAGATTGAACGTGGAGTCGCTAACCCTTCTCTGCGGGTTCTGTTCCAGATTTCGGCCGTGCTGGACGTTTCAGTGGCCGAACTTCTTGCCATAAAGTAGCGGTTCCGCGAATCGTTCCAATGAATGTTAGCTTCAATTAGCAATCATGGCTTCGGTTTTCCGTGTTGAGCACGTCATTGGCGCAATTTGACCGAACTATAAAATCCGAACAGCTTCACATCTGTCATACCACGGTGTCGCTATTGTCAGCCTTGATATAAGCTTAAATGGCGCCATCAAAGCGAGCCAAGATCGGACAAAATATGGACATCTTTGGACATTCATGACTTCGGTTTTTTGGGCCTCCCGCCCTTTCGACCATTGATACGCGATTGCTCTTTTCCAGCTTCCGATTTTGGCCCAGTTGAGCACCCGCCATGCCACTTGCACCGGCCATTGTCGAAAATCGCCGGCATTCTGCACGACGTACCGGCTTGCGTACGCGCACCACAAAACCAATCGGGATTTGTCTGCCATCTTCCCAATACAGTTGGCTTGCGTTGATACACGCCGCTAGTCCGCTGTTTCTTGGCTTCATCCCTAAACTTCTTCCATCGTTCAGCCTTACTATCTTCTTTCATTTCAGCACCTCATATTCCGTAGGCTTGGTAGCAAAGCAATGCGCCATCAGGGTCATTTAGAGCAAAGTCCAGCGCCTCCATTCGTTCGGCTTCAGTAGCGTTGCGGTAGACCATATTGATGATTTCCTGGAGGGCTACGATTTCCGTTTTCGTTGCTGATCGTTTCGGTACTCCAGCTATAGGTTCTGCCGCCACTGCATCGGGGTAAAAAGCCAGCGCTCCGGCATGACTGACTTCTGGAGAAAATGTCACAACGAGCGGATTACGGTCGATGAAGTGCATCAGCCAAGAAAAGTGACCAACGGTGTAGGTTTCAGACTCCGACAGGTTTGCTACTGCTACTGTTGCTATTCTTGCTACTTCTTCCGCCCGTTGCCCATGTTGAGTAGCAGAAATAGCAGGAATAGCAGTAGCAATGTTCCCGGTGCCGCGTTTGCAGATCAGGTTTGCAAGGGTCATGATGCGCCCCCTTCAATAACCAACGCCGGGTTCACTTGGATGGTCAGCCGCTTTCCATCCTTCACCAGCCGCAAGCGGTCAAGCTCGGCAAGCTCACGGGTTGCCGCATCAAGCCGCGCACCGTCGCGCAATGGCCCATGCTGGCGAACGTGATTCTTGCCGACAAAATGCGTTCGCCCTTTCTTGCAATGGTCGATCAGCCAGCTATCCAGCCGTGCCGCGTCCGCGAGTTCAGCGGGTAATGCAAGTTCGCCAAAGAAACGCCGGGCTTCGTTCAGGTGCCATGCCGTGATTCGGCTCGCGCCCTCGAAAGCCTCAAGGCCGATTGCACCGCCGGCCCCCTCGGACATCTGGAACAGTGCCGCCAGCCGTGCTGCGTTGTCGGCGGATTTGCTTGCCACGTCCCGCACGTCGTAAAGCTCACCGCCGCTGACGAGTTCGCTTTCGATGGCGTTGTGATAGTCCACCCATGCCACTTTGGCTTTCGGGGTCAGGGGCAGCATGGATGGGGTCAGTGCGCCATCCTCATCAATGGGAGCGGGTAATTCCAGTATCGCGGCAATGCGCTGATGAAAAGCGGCCAGGTGCGGCCATTTCGCGGGGGCTTCGGTGAAGGGGCGTAAGCCTTGAGTTGATTCAGGCCACGCCACAAGAAAGCGGGCCAGAAAGCCCGTACCCCGCGCCAGTGCACCGGATCGGATGAAGAATTCTCGCAAGGTCGGTTCCTGCACTTGCAAGGCCACCGTCAGCCGCGCACCGCGCACGGTGAAGGATTCCGTTGAACGCCGGTCTATCGTCAGGCTTGTTCCATCCCAAAGCTGATTGAGCAAACCCAGGTTCCGCATGACTGAATCCTTGCCCATACCATGCGAACCAAAAACAATCCCAGCCTCGGCAGATACCACGCCTCCTGACGGCCAATGCATCGCCAGCCCATAAGCCAGCGCCTCGGGTGTCGCATCGGCATAGAGCAGACGCGGGATTCTTGGCGCTTCAGGCTTGTCGTGTTCCAAATCGCGCAATGCCGATTCCATTCCCGCCGTCGGCTTGTTGTCTTTGGCAAGTTGCCGGATTTTTTCCTTGACGCCGCCTCGCTTGGCTTCCCATGCCTCGATTGCCGCCCGATGATCTTTAAGGATCGGCTTTGCTGCCTCGGCTTGGGCTTCCTCATAGTCTCTGATCGGCTTGGTAAAAAACCCGTCGCAGGTTGATTTCCGCTC
>CAIVZW010000745.1 GCA_903910495.1 uncultured beta proteobacterium | reverse complement strand
CTGGGAGTATGTTGTGGTCAAAAATATGTGCTGCTCGATAGCAATCTTGGCCAAGGCAGTGTTATTGCGGAAATCGAACAGCACATAATATTCGGCTACAAGGTGCGGAGGAAGGCCATCAGGTCGGGCTGGTCGCGCCAATGCTTTACTTCTCCCGCATCGCTTTCCACTTCACATGCCGCCAGCGCCCGCGCCTTCGTTTCCAGATTGATCTCAGCGTAGATATTGGTTGTCGTCAGCGAAACGTGTCCAAGCCAGCCGCGTATTGTGTTGATGTCGATTCCGGCCTGGAGCAGCAACGAGGCCGTCGTGTGGCGAATGACGTGAGGGTGAACATTCTTGCCAGCCATTGACGGCGCCATGGTACAAGCGCGGGCGGCGCAGCGCTTTACCAGCGCATGAATGCCGGAGCGCGTCATAGCCTGGCGGAACCGGTTGAGGAATACCGGATCGGGCGTGGTTCTCCCTTCGGTTTGTGAGCGCAACTCGTCGAGCGTGGATTGCCAGAGCGGGCAGCGGCGTTGCCTGTTTCCTTTGCCGGTAATGCTGACCGATCGCGTGTGCCAGTCCACGTCACCGATCCTGAGCTGAGCGGCTTCGCTTGCGCGTGCGCCGGAGTTAAACATGAACAATAGCAACGCATGTTCTCGGCGCCCTTGCTCAGTAGGCACGTTGGATGCGGCGAGAAGAGCATCCATTTCCGGTTTGCTGAGATAGCTGATCTGCGGTTGGCTGGTTCTCTTGATGGGAATCAGGTGGATTTGCGCCCACCAGTCGACGTATTCCGGTGCATGTTCGCCGATGAAACGGGCAAGGGCATGAATGCCGCCGAGCCGCTGGTTGCGTGTGCTGATCGTGCAGTGCCGTTGTTCTTCCATGTGCGTCAGAAACAGTCGCACCATTTGCGGGGAGAGATCGTCTACCGTCAGACGGTCGATCCGCTTGTCGACCTTGGTGGCCAGATAAGGCAGCAACAGGATGAGCATGTCGCGGTAGCTTTTCTGGGTATTGATGGCAAGGTTGCGTTCGTCCACCAGATGTTCGATCAGGAATCGCCGGATCCAGGGACCCAGCATGGATGCTTTATTCATAATGCTTCTCCAATGCGTAAGCTTCGAAACGCTTGCTTGCTTCGTTTAACAGATCGGGCGTCAAGGTAAGGTAGCGCTGGGTGGCCGCTAGATCGATATGGCCAAGATAGGTGGAGAGTTGTGGCAATAACAGCTGCAAATCCGCGCCGCTGCGATACCAAGCGATCAGGCGGTGCACCGCTCCCGAATGGCGAAGGTCATGCAATCGGGGCTGGCTGGCAGGGCCGCCCTCGCGGCGGACATTTGCCAGGATGCGCTGCCGCTGAAACGCGCGTCGGACAGCCGATTGGTTTAATGGACGACCATCGCGGAAGCAAAAAAATGGCGTGTTGGGTTCGTTGCCGAATGACTGGTTGCGTTGCCGGGTGTATCGTTGCATTGCGCCGTTAAGGTCTGCTCCAAGCGGAATCAACCTCGACTTGTAGAATTTGCTCTCCCGGATACACAGAACGGCGTTGTCGAGGTCAACGTCTTGCATGGTCAGCCGTAAGGCTTCGCCATGCCGAAGGCACGCGCCGTACAAGATCAATAGGAGTGCGTGCAAAACATACGCCTCCAGCATGACGCGAGAATTGCAGGCCGCTGGCGCGACGTCAAGCAGGCGCTTCAGTTCTTCCTTCGAATAAATATAAGGCGTCAGCGGTAGCGGCAATTTTGGACAGTAACGCGGAAGCGGAGAAGTCGTGACATGCCCACGCGAGAGGGCAAAGCGAAACAGACAGTCAAGTACCGATCTTCTTTTACTCCAATGGTTGGTCAGCGGCCTATTGCCCGTCAGGAAGTCCTGCACTTGTTCAACCGTGACGGATATCACGTCAATGTCGCCATCAAGGCGTCGGCAGAATGCGGCAAGCGTTGCCGCCTCAAAGTCAAAGCGCATGCCCAGCGCTCGCTTGTGGCTCACATATTGGGCAACAAGTTCGGAGAGTTTCATAGCAGACTCCCCAAATCGATTTCGGCCACCCGCCGCAGTCCTGTCAGATCAACCTTCGCATAGATTCTTGTCGATGAAGCACTGCGATGACCGAGATGATCACCGATTTCCTTCAGGACAAAACCAGCATCGAGCAAATGCCGGGCGTTGGCGTGCCTTAAGCAATGGGCGCCACGCCGCGGGAGGTCAATGCCAAGCATCGCGAGACGCGAGCGGACAATGCCGCTCACGCGTGAGGGTGACAGTGGACGGACCGGCGCTTCGACCGAGAGGAACAGTTCGCGATGGGCGCTTCGCGGACGCGCTTCCTTTAGGTAGCGCAGGATAGCCGTTCCGACGCTTGCCACCAGCGGATATTGCTGGGTGCAACGTTGCTTTGGCCGCGTGACATGCAGGATCTCGCCGCTCCAGTCCAGATCATCCAGACGGAGCCGCGCCACTTCGCCGCGCCGCAGTCCGTAGACAGCCAACAGCAAAACAACCGCACGGTCACGCAGATCAATCGTGCTGTCGCCGGCAAAACTGGCGATGAGTCTTTGCACGTCCTCCCAGTTCGGCCCGAGCGGCAAGCCTTCCTCTCTATACACCATCGGCGCTTCAATGCCGACAGAAACGTTGCTAGCCCAGCCTTGTCCTTCGGCGTACCGGAAGAAATTGCGAAGCGTGCTCGCAAGTGCGTGCAACGATATCCTGGACCAGCCGTGCCTGCCCTGGTACGCCAGATAGGCATCGATATCGTGGATGGTGACGGCATCGAGCGTCGTGTCGGGATGCCAGACCGTCGACAGAAAGTTTGCGATTTCGCCGCGGCAGTTTGAAATCGTGACTGGCGAAAGTCCACGCTGATCACGCATGAAATCGACATAGTGCTCAATATAGTGGGTAAACGGTTTCTGCTTGGGTTGATGTTCCTTCAGCAGTTCCAGGAAACGCAACCAGGCCGTGGCGATATGGATGAACAGCCGGCGCGAGCTCTAGGAATCGTTCGTTCGTCCGCTTCGAGTGAGACGAACCCGATGGTCGACCGCAAAGGCGATTTCCTCGTGCGTTATTGGCTCCGGTCGGCACAAATCCATGCTCTTTGAAAAAACCAGCAGGATCCAGGCGATCTTCCGGATCGACATGGGCGGATACCCCTGTTCCTGACAATGCAAGAGGAAGCGCTTCCTCGACTCCAGGCGGGGAGCCAAATTGTGGGCTGCAAGAACATGCGGCTGCGTAAAGAGAGTCTCGAACATGATATTCCCCAGTTGATG
>CAIVZW010000744.1 GCA_903910495.1 uncultured beta proteobacterium | reverse complement strand
TCATGACCATGATCACGCCCATCAGGATCAGGTCAATGCCAAGCGCCTGCGCCATCGGCAGGAACAGCGGCGCGGTCAGCAACATCGCCGGCAGTGGTTCAATGAAGATGCCGAGCAAAAGCAGTACGATGTTGAGCATGAGCAGAAATTGCCAGGGCTGGCTGGCGACGGTCCGGATCCACTCGGCCAGTTCGGTGGCCACCATTTCAGCGGTCAGCAGCCAGGAGAGGACACCCGTGGCACCGATCACCAGCAGCACCGAGGCACTGGTCTGGAAGGCCTTGAGGGCGATGGCCGGAAGATCGCGCGGCTTGAGATCCTTGTACAGTAATAGCGAAACTACGAGGCCGTAGACCACGGCCACGGCCGCCGCTTCGGTCGGTGTGAAGGTGCCGGTCCAGATGCCGCCGACGATGATCACCGGCATCAGCAGTGCCGGGCCGGCATCCTTGGTGACGGCCCAGATCTCTTTTGCCGAGGCTCTTTCCGAGCCGTTGTCGCAACCGGTTTTCTTGCCGTAACGCACGCAGACGACGGCCAGTGCGAAGGCGCAGATCAGGCCGGGGATGACCCCGGACATCGAGAGTATGCGCATCGAGGCGCCGGAGATGAAGGCAAAGACCAGAAAAGGAATAGATAGCGGCATCAGTAGCGCCAGCGTCCCTGCAACTGAAAGTAGCGCTGCCGTGAAGTCGGGGTGATAGCCCTTTTCCTTCATGGTTGGCGCGACCAGTGAGCCAATGGCGGCGGTATCGGCAATGGCCGAACCGGAAACACCGCCGAACATCAGGCAGGAGACGATGGTAACCACCCCCATGCCACCCGGCAGCCAGCCGAACAGGACATTAGCAAAGTTGACGATGCGCTTGCCGACGCCTCCGCGCGACAAGAGTTCGCCGGCGAAGATGAACAGCGGCACGGCGATCAGGATGAAGGGCTCGACGCCGGCGATCAGATTAAGGAACAGGGAATCGAGCTGATAGGGCAGGTTCTTTAAATAGACGACGCCCGCCGTCGTGGCGATCAGGCCGAAATACAGCGGGATGCCGGCCAGCGCAATGATGAAGAAGGCGCCGAAAATTTGCACGGTAAGCATCAGTCGTCGACTCCATAGCGCTCTTCACGCGACTTGCCGCGAAGGATCAGGTAAAGGTCATAGGTCACGAAGATCATGCCTGCCCCGCTGCCGATGGACAGCGGCATGTACTGAAAAGACATCGGGATCTGCAATACGGTCAGAACGTTACCCCAGTTGTTGTGGATGATGATGAGGCCGTTCCAGAAGAGTATCCAGAGCATGCCGAGAGCAAAAACCTGGACGAAGAAATCAGCTGCCAGCCGCGCCTTGCCGTCGAGCTTGTCGATGAACTCGGTGATGGTCATGTGCCCGGAGCGGCGAAGGATCGACGCGCCGCCGAGAAAGGATACCCAGACCATCAGCAGTTCGCAGGCTTCGGTGGTCTCGGCCAAGTCGTGACCAGCGGCATGGGCACAGACGTTGAAGAAAACCAGCATGATCATCACGCCGGCGGCAATGACCAATGCCCAGTCGATCACTCTCGCCAGCAGATGAATCGGCAATGCCTGTACCGGTCCGCACGGCAACCACTCGTGCGGACGGACAGGGACGTTGTGTTCAGCAGCAGCCACGATGGGTCCTTTCGATGAGAAGCGATGATATGCCGACCTAGCATACTTGATCGGCATATCACCGCGAACAGACGTGCCTTACTTTTTGACCGGCAGCGCTTTGCGCACGGCGGCCGCGTCAGCCAGGATTGCATCCGTGTCGCTACCCCACTTGGCCTTGGCTTTCTCGTAGGTCGGTTTCACGGCATCGCGGAAAGGCGTGAGCGACGGACTGTTGATCTTCGCACCCTTGCTGGCCATTTCGGCGAGTTGTTTCTCTTCGCTTGACTTGACCTCGTCGCGGTTCCAGGCGCCGGCTTCGACGGCGGCCTGAGTGACGGCCTTCTGATCCGCCGGCGACAGCTTCTGCCAGGTCTTTTCGGAGATGGCCAGCGGGATCGGGCTGTAGACGTGACGGGTCAACGTAACGTTCGGAGCAACTTCGTAGAATTTGTTCGAGTAGATCGTGTCGATCGGATTTTCCTGGCCAGCGACCGCACCGGTCTGAATCGCGAGGTACACTTCGGGGAGCGGCATGATCTGCACGCCAAAGCCGACGTCTTCGAGCAGCCAGCGCATCATTTCGTTCGGGAAGGTGCGCAGCTTCTTGCCTTTGGCGTCGGCCGGGCTATTCAGCACGTCACGCGTGGTCATGCAGCGGAAACCCGCTTCCCAGGTTGCGAGGAAACGCAGACCCTTGGCCGGGCCCTTGTCAAACTGTGCCTTCAGCCACTTCGATTCGTCGTAGAACTTCCAGCCCTGCTCATAGCTGTCGAACATGAAAGGCAGCATGGTCAGGTTCAACGTGTCGATGTGCGGCGCATACGAACCGGTTGCCGAAACCGTGAAGTCGATACCTCCGGCGACAAGTTGCTCGATGTTCTTCGGATCGTTGCCCAGGGAACTGCAACAGAATACATTGACCTTGTAGCGGTTCTGAGTGTAATCAGCGACTTTCTTGGCAAAGATCTGAGCCGCCGCATGCCGGCCTCCCTGTTGCTGGTCGGTATGGCTGAACTTCAGAACGGTTTGTGCGTAAGCGCCTGCGGCAAACGATGTTCCTGCGAGCACTATAGCGAAGCGGACGAGTTGCTTGGTAGTTTTCATAAAACCTCCATGAGTTTATCAACAGGTTGAGAACTTTGTTTCAACAAAACAAAACGCGAGGCAGGACAATCGGACACAGGAACTGAATGGAACGAGACTAAACCCGATAGATTTCCTTCGTTACCAGACTCATCAGTTCGTTGTAGTTTTCTTCAGCCATCAGCTTACGGTATTTTTTTGCATCGAGCTTGTTGACCAGATTCCAGATACCCAGACTGACTTCTGCGTGTCGTTCGAAGAAATCAATGATGTTGAAGATGCGCGGTGAAGCATCGGTAGTGAAGTACTTGTTGTAACCGTACTCTTTGGCCCAGAACAGCAGCTCGACGTAGTTCAGGAAGTGCCGGCTGCCGCCCGCCAGATCCCAGTCGGCCTTGGTGTCGTTGTCGTTGGTGTGGATATAGACGTCAAAGCCGGATTCCAGCGTAGTCACCAGCATCTGGGCCGGATTTTCCTGGCTCTGCAGAGAATGTCCAAGGTCCAGCGTAATCCCGGTGTTTTTATTGCCGATTTCCTTGAGCAACAGGAGTGCTTTTGCCGTGCTGTCAAGCTGGCAATGCACGCGGACTTCTGAATATTTCGGTTCGAGGAACAGCGGGATCTCCGGCAGGTAATCGGCCGCCTCGCCCACCGTTTCAATCATGTTTTTCCATGCACTCTGGTAATCAACCTGGAACAGCATGTCATAGCCGTCTGACAAAGGGCAGCAGGTGACGTGAGGGGCGCCGACGGCCTTGGCAAAATCCTTGGCGCGCTTGATGATGGTGACGGCTTCGTCGCGGATTGCCTTGATCGGCCGGGACAGGCTGCCGGAGATAAATTTTGGGTCTTTCTTGATATTGGCATTGATTGCCGCCCAGTTTAGGCCAAGCTCCTTCATCATCCCGTTGATTTCTTCGGGCGTTGATGTTTCGTGGGGATAAACCATTTCCACGCCATCAAACCCTTCGATTTGCTGAACCATTTTAAGTTTTTCATAAGTGGTCTTGGTGCTGTTGTATTCGCAAAACCGGTCTTGTGTCTTCCCCAGGAAGGCAATGATCACACCTTGCTTCATGCTGCTGCTCCTTGAGTTAGGTGCTGCTGTTCAAACCGCCTATTTGGCGTCAATCGTTGATGGCTACCCGTCGGTAATTGAATTCAAACTGAACGATAACGGCCATTTAAAAATGTGTCAACAGATACTGTAATGTATACTTTGAATCGGATTACAACGTTTCTTCGTTCAGAAGCATTCCTGGAGCCTTGAAATGATCTATGTTCTTGCAACCGTAAAAACGAAGCCGGGAATGGTTTCCCGTGCACTCGATTTTTATCGGGCGTTAGTGCCGCAAGTGATGGCCAACGAAGCCGGATGCCTGGAATATGTTCCGACCACGGATCTGGATCTTGGCTTTCCGAATCAGACGCTTGATAGCGACATGATCGTTGTGACTGAGCGCTGGATGACGATCAAGGACTTCAGGGCGCATCTTGACATGCCCCACTCGATTGAGTTTCGCTCCAGTATTCAAAGCATTCTTGCTGAGCGTATAACGATCAGGATCACACAGAGCGCAATCTGAAACAGGCAGGAATGAAGATCAGGACAATTGCATAATGTTGAGGTGTTTTTCCATCAACTCGCTCAAGTCCGAAGCGCCACGCTTGCGGTGGGCTTCGACCAATGCGCGGGCGCGCAAACCATCACTGCAACGAATGGCATCGACGATCTTGGCATGTTCCTGCGTAGAGTTGACGGGATTGTTGCGGATTGACAGCATGGTCAGGCGAGCGCGTTGGGCACGACCCCAGAAATTATCAACGACTTCGATCAGTATCCGGTTGCCGGACAGTTCCACAAGATGATAGTGGAAGTTTTCGTCAGCCTGTGCCCATGCCTTTAGATCGGATGCGTCTTGTGCAATCTTCATTTCCTTCAATGCACTGTCCAGCGACTTGAATTCCTTGGCAGAGAGTTTTCTTGATGCGGCCAGTTCGACGGCCAGCGATTCGAGACTGGTGAGAATCTGGTAAATCTGCTGTATATCCGTAGCCGATATGGGCAGGACGCGCATGCCATGGCGCGGAACAACCTTAACCAAGCCGTCGCGTTGCAAACGGATCAATGCCTCGCGTACCGGGGTTCGGCTAACGCCCAGTTCCTCTGAGAGTTCCTGCTCAAGCGCCTGATACCCGGCTCCCCAGATGTTATATAAAATCCGGTTCTGGATCTCGTGATAGACACGATCGACGAGAGTTTTTTTCGGTTTTTTGCTGTTGGCGCGTTTGCTTGTCGTATTCATATCAGTGGTAGTTCCAGTGAGCAAGAGGATGGCCTGCGACAGGGAGTTTCAGATAACCGACGCTCTCGCCCAGAAGGCAGCCCAGGTAAGCCGTACGTAAATCGGGTCCGCCAAAAGCCAGACTCGACAGATTTTTCAGATTTTGGCTTTTAATACTGTCCAGATGAGACCGGCCGAGCGTGTTGGACTGAAATGCACTCTCCACCCACGCGACATGATCAGCATCGGCATCTTCCAGAATCAACTGCTGACGGCCATCGGGAAGTACGCGGATGATCCGGTTGCTGATGATGCTGGTGATCCACGCAGCGCCCTCGGCATCGAAAGTCAATCCGTCAGGGAAAGTTCCAGCCCCGAACATGGTGACTATTTCGCGTTGTCCGAGATCTCCGCTGGCTTTGATCCGGAAGCGTGAAAGACGGCGTCCAAACGTTTCATTGACGTAAAGCCAATTGCCGCTGGGATCGATGGCGGCTTCGTTGGTAAACCCCAGGTTGTCAGCTACGATTCGCGCAGCCTTCTTGTCGACCATGATTACGAAGCCGTCGGCGATGCCCTTGCGGTAAGCTGCGGCGCGAGGTATCTGGCGCGTACTGACCGTAATCCAGGTACGCCCTGAATGGTCTGTGAAGACGAAATTACTGGGAGGCAGATCAATGCCGTCGACACGGTCGACAAAGACGCTGACACTGCTATCCCGTTCGAGGCGGAATACCCCGCCCCGTTCACTGCCTAGATCAGCGATAAGGAAAGATCCATCGGCATTCAGCGCAATGCCATTGGGCCGCAATTCACGTCCGTCAGGCGCAATTCCTCGGTAGAGCCGCTGTTCGCCGCTGGGCAGAATGTGTGCTACACCTCCTCGCCAATCGGCCGTGTAGAGATCACCATGCGCCGTGCACAAGACACACTCGGGGCGATTGAGCCCTTTGCCAACAAACGCCAGAGAGCCGAGCCCGATTTCGGCCAAAGCATTGTGAACAGCATTTGTGGCGACTTGGAGCACGCTAGGCAATTCAAAAACGAACATTAACGGATACTTTAATGCCTACCG
>CAIVZW010000743.1 GCA_903910495.1 uncultured beta proteobacterium | reverse complement strand
TTGAGTGATTTCAACCGAACCGAGGGTTCCCGGAACGCTACCTTTGACGAGATGCACGTTCGGGTAGTTCGAAAAATGCGACTGAACGAACTCGTACTGGTTGGCGTAATAGGGTTTGAAGTGATCAAGCTTGGCCTTGTTGTTTCGCTCACCTTCGGTCAGGTAGCGCTCATCGAGTCCTTCCCAGGTATCAAACAGATAGAACTTCTTGCCGTCCGCCGGCCAGGGAATGTAGTTCATGATGGCGGTAGCCAGAAAGCCGCGCCAGACCCCGCATTCGACGAAATCTCCTGGCAGCTTCTGAGCCTGTGTCGCGCACCACAAGGCCACGTGCAGCCGCCAGAACATCTTGTGATCGTAGCCCAGCGCACGCTCTGCCACCTCGTAAGCCTTGATGTAACGCGGGTTGCGCATGAAATCGTGGTTGTGGATCACCTTGGGGTCGTTGATCAGGCCGTCATAACTAAAGATCGGCGTATATAGCCCATCGTTCGGTCGACTTGGGGAGGGAACAGGTTGAGACAGTAGTTCCAACAGGTCTACAACCGGCGCAGAGGGCACTTTGCCATCGGCGTCAAGGCGCAATCGCTGGAGTTCGGCTTGTTCTGCAACGAGTTGTTCAGTGCGAAAAAAAGAGTATCCGCGTCGATTTGCCAACTTTTCGATCAGGCGTGCCAGCCATCGCGTCGCACCCTGAGAGTCCCGGCTAGTCTTCATGCAATGGGTTCCTCGTGCAGGATGAACGCCGCACCGTTGAATCCGTAAGTAAAGAACTGGCTCGTCGTAAAGCGCTCTTGCTTTTCCAGGAATTCTTTGAACGCACGCCGTTCGCCGAATTGAGGGCTCGCTTTGTTGCAGTTCCAATCATCGAACATCAGGACACAGCCATCCTGGAATACGTCGTTGCGCAGCAAGGCGTCGAGCACCTCAACCGTCGATTGATACAGGTCGCAGTCAATATGAACCAGCGCTGCCTTGGCCTTGATCGGGGCCTTGAGGGATTCAGAATAAAAACCACGGCATGTCTTGATTCGCTCAAGACGTATGACCGTGGAGAGTTTCTCCCTGATGTAGAGTTCCAGATCGCCGCCAAGCGTCGCGACGAAGTCGTCGGGGAACTTCATCTTGTCGGACCAGATATTGCGGCCTGCGATCTCATAGCTATCGCGATCAACCGAGGAATCATATTCAGGAAGTCCGGCGAAGGAATCGAAAAGATAGAGATTGCCCATGATCATGCAATCGCGCATGGTTTCCGCAAAGATTCGGGCAGACCATCCGGCGAGCACGCCGAATTCGAGAACGTCACCGATAACACCAGAGATTGCAGTGAACTCCAAGCAACGACGAATGGCTTCGCGATGGACCTGATTTGCGCGCTCCTGGTCGTAGAAGACGAAACAGTGCTTGGTGGTGTCAGGCCCCGTCTGTGTTTTTCCGATGGTAGACAAAAGCTCCCTGGGAGCAGCACTACCCGGATTCGCCTCCAGCGCGGCGACGGCCATCGCTGCTGCCCGCGAGGCATCGCCATTGGCCCAAGCCACTGCAGCTGCCGTGGTGTACAGATGCTCAACGCGGCGCAGCTCGATCATGGCATGGGGAAACTGGTGAACGATCGCACGCGCTCGATTGAGGTAGCCGAACGCTTCAGGAATTCTCAAGTCATCTAGCTGTGCCCTGGCTTTGACAACGCAAGCCATTGCATCCAGCGACTCTTCGACCGGCTGAACGACCTGTGTCGTAAGCTTTGCAACAAGAGATGCGGGCAACGCGTCGGCAGGCGCCGATTGCGGAGCAGCGACAGTTGATGGCGTGGCTTGCGGGACAACAACCGAGACTTCAGACGTAGGTACCAATACCTGGGTCACTGACTGCTGTGCTTCAGGCGACGCAGCCACCTTGCTCGCACCTGTCGGGGGCGACAAGAACCCGAGGCGACGAGCAATTCGCCGCCCAAGTTCCCTTGCCAGTTCGCGGCCAGGAATCGTCGAAGCAAGCGCTTGTAACGGCACTGAGTGTTGCACCGGTCGATCGCTGTTTGCCGCGCCAGCATCTGCTAACACACGACTTCCCCCGGCATATAGGCTCGCGACCTGACTTGAAACTGCGGAATGTGAGGTCGCCAACTCGAGACCGACGGCAAAGGCCTTTGACGTTTTCTTGCGAAAAACGATGTTGAGATTGAAGCTTGGTAGGGTAAGCAAGCTCGGCGGGCAACTTCCCGAGCGAGGAGATTCCGGTTGTTCGGCATCGCGGATGTCCTGTCCATCGAGTGATGCCTGGCCGGCGAGCGTGTACCAGC
>CAIVZW010000742.1 GCA_903910495.1 uncultured beta proteobacterium | reverse complement strand
CGCACCCCGATGAACGGCATCCTGGGCATGGGGCAAGTGCTGCAGATGCCGGGCATCAGCGAGGCCGAGCGGATCGATTACGCGCACACCATTGTCGATTCCGGGCAGACGCTGCTGACGCTGCTCAACGACATCCTGGATATCGCCAAGATCGAGGCCGGCAAGGTCGAGCTCGAAGCTGTCGACTTCGAACCGGAACAAGTCATCGGCCAAGTGCAGGCGCTGTACGCGGCGCTGGCCCGCGACAAGGGTCTGCGCCTCGAAGGCCAGTGGAGCGGGGCGCCCGGGTATTATCTGGGCGACCCGCACCGCCTGCGCCAGATGCTCTCCAACCTGGTCGGCAACGCCGTCAAGTTCACCGATAAGGGCCAGATCCGCATCGAAGCCCGCGAAGTCGGGGGCGAGGCCGGCGACGCGACGGCGCTGCTCGAATTTGCCGTCAGCGACAGCGGCATCGGTATTTCACCAACAGATCAGGCGAATCTGTTCCAGCCCTTCGCGCAAGCCGACAGCAGCATCACCCGGCGCTACGGCGGCAGCGGCCTCGGACTGTCGCTGGTCGCCAGCCTGGCGCGCCAGATGGGGGGCGAGGCCGGTGTCGACAGCGAACTCGGGCGCGGCTCGCGCTTCTGGTTTCGCCTGCGCGCCGCACGGGTAGCGGCCGCCAGCCTGGCGCTGCCGGCCGCTGACGCCGGCGCGCGCAGCGGTCGGCCCGTGTTACTCACCGGCCGCGTGCTGGTGGTCGAGGACAGCCCGGACAGCCAGAAAGTGATCGAGATCCTGCTGCACAAGCTCGGCCTCGACACGGTCGTGGCGGCGGACGGGCAACAGGCGCTCGACGCCCTGGCCCGGGGCGTCGCGGCCGACCTGATCCTGATGGACGTACAGATGCCAGTCCTGGACGGCTACCGCGCCACTGCAGCGATACGGGCCTGGGAACACGAGAGCGGCGCGGCGCATCACCCGATCATCGCCCTGACCGCCGAAGCCTTCGCCGAAGGCCGGCAGCGCTGCCTGGCAGCGGGCATGGACGAGGTCCTGAGCAAACCGGTCATGTTCAAGGCCCTGCAGGCGGAGCTCGCCAAGTGGCTGCCGGCGGCGGCGCTGCCCGCGCCGGCGGTGGCCGAGCGGCCGCTGGACGTGGCGCGCGTCGTGGCGCAGGTGGCGGAGCTCTTGCCCCTGCTCGAGCAAAACATGTTCAGTGCCATCGAGCGCTTCCGCGCCGTGCAGGAAACCATCGCCGGCACATCCGCGGCTGCGGAATTCGACGAAGCCGGGCGGCTGCTCAAAGGAATGCACTTCGCCCTGGCCCTGGAGCGCTTGCGCCCCCTGGCGAGTACGCATTACTGGGATACGCGCGCCAGCACGGCGTCCGCGTGAGGCCGGAAAACAGACGTTAAGCGCCTGGCGATAAGCCGGGATTGTCTTCGGGTAAGCGTGTAAACTTAGCATCTTGTTTGGACACTGAGCGAGATTATCGATGCATATTGCCATTCTTGAGGATGATAGCGATCAACTGGCCTTGCTTGAGTTGTGGGTAGGCAGCGGCCAGCACACGAGTCGCGCTTTCGGCATGGCGGCCGAATTTATCGAAGGCGCGAAAAAAGAACGTTTTGACTTGATGCTGATCGACTGGATGTTGCCCGACGGCACCGGTGCCGATGTCTTGCGCTGGGTCCGGCAGAACCTGGGCTGGGAGGTTCCGGTGGTGGTCGTCACCGCCCGCGATGACGAGGAAACCGTCGTCTCCGCGCTGCGCATGGGTGTGGACGACTATCTGGTGAAACCCCTCAAGCCGATGGAATTGCTGGCGCGTCTGGATAACGTCTCACGCCGGGTCAAGCCCGGCGGTTTGCCCGTGTTGCGCCTGGGACCCTTTGAAGTCGACGTCCAGCGTCATCGCCTTAGCCTCGACGGAGCGGCCATCACGCTGACCCAGAAGGAATTCGATCTGTCGGTGTATCTGTTCCAGAACCCCGGCAAGCTTCTCTCCAGAGATCATTTGCTCAACAAGATCTGGGGGATGAATAGCGATGTCGATACGCGTACGGTGGATACGCACATCAGCCGCCTGCGCAAGAAGTTGCTGCTCGATGGCAGCAAGGGCTGGAAACTGACCCCCATCTATGGTCACGGCTACCGCTTTGATCGCGCCGACGCGGCCTCCTGAGCCGCCGTATATCCTGGATCTGCAGTCACTACACGGGTTTGAACGATGAAAATTTCCGTACTCTATGCCGGGCTGGCCTCGCCTCATGCGGGTTGGGTGGCCATCGACGAGCTGGCCGAGTTGCTGGCCCACTATTTTGCCGCCGAAATCCTGTCGCCAAAGCCCGTTCCGGGCCCGTGGCTGGGCCGTTTGATGCGTCCCCACCAGATCAATTACGAAACCTTGCCGACGCGTGGCGGTGACGTTCTGATCGTGGTCGCGCATGGCCCCGGCGATCTGGGCATGGTCAATGCCATAGCGGACTGCCGCAAGAAGTTCGGCAAGATTTATGGGTTT
>CAIVZW010000741.1 GCA_903910495.1 uncultured beta proteobacterium | reverse complement strand
CTCAACCGCGGGTGTATGATCTGACGTCTTGATCAATGCCGCCCACCGAAGTCAGATGCCTTAGAACTATTGCTCCAAACTCCTCTGTTGACACCGCGCAGTCACGGAGGAACTCTTTCATCCCCTCAGCTTTTATGTGTTCTTTGTTTCTAACGAGCGAAATTCCGCCCCGCAGCCCACGCTCCAACGAATAGCGATCTTCCGTGTTGCAAGCAATTCCGAGCCTGTAGCGCCTAACAAGTTCACCAATGGTCCCAAATTCCGGCCCTAGCACAAATTTTCCGGCGTGTGCCGCGTGAGTCAAAACGCCGCTCGTTCCAAACATGCCGCGATAGGGCATGCACACGAGGTCGGCCGCGGCAATGTAATCGACATACTCCTGTTCTGACAATAGTCTGTCGCACAAGTGGATCGGGACATTAGGGAAAGCGCGCTGCAAACCGGGCAGCAAGTCGCTGATCTCCATCCGAGTCTCGCTGATTACCCGCCCCGCCAAGGCGAAAGCAATCTGGCCTTGTAGATCCTGATTCTGTCGAAGACAGCTTTCCAATGCGCCAAGAAACTCGCAAAAACCTTTCCGCTTTTCTGTCCCACCAATGCAGAGAAGAATAGTTCTGTCTCGAGGCAAGCCCAATTTTTCGCGTGGTGACAGACTCGGTGGCAAGGCGCTGAAGGACTCCGGGAGAAACCGGTACTTCCTGCTGCAGAGGACCCTGCGATAGAATCCATGCGCCAATGGGTCCATTAGAAGAATCCGTCCCAGCACCCTTCTGTGGGCAGCCAAGAGGTTTATAATGTATTGCTTTGCCAGATGGCTGCGCGGCAACCAAGCACGGCTTTGCGGTGTGTGAAAACCGCAGTAGTGGAGGTAAGGAAAATCCATGACTCCCACCAACCTCGCCCCAAGTACATTATAGCCTCCATACGCGATGTTCTTGAGCTGCCTATCTAGGGTAGCGGTAAAGCAGACGTTAGACTGGTCTCTTTGAACGCACCGAGGAACAATCTCCATAATGGAGGGCCTTCGGTTCTGAAGCTCGGACGAATCAAACAGGGAATCGTAGCAAGCGAAATGGACTGGCAGTCTTGCTTGCTTTGAATCAGCATAAAAATTCTCGGCCCACTGGCTATGCAGTTGACGAAAATCGGCGGGGAGCCAGACGTGCAAATGACACTTCGGGTTTCCGCGTGCGAAGCTCTCGGATATCGATTGAACCCAGACGGGATAGTGCCCAGTCGAGGCTGTTTCAACGTAGGTGATGACTGGTAGGCTATTCAATTCGCTATCAATGCCTGTACTTCATGCGTTCAGCGCCCAATCTCGCAAGGCAATTTATACGCATATAGAAGCAGAAGAACTCACGCAATCATGGTCACAGAGAACATCTATATTATAGCTTTCGCATAACCACTACGTTGTACGGATGTTTTCCAGTATCTCCAACCCGTCCGTATCCTGCGTAGACCTTAAGCACTTCAAAACAGTCTCGATAGATTCCGGGAT
>CAIVZW010000740.1 GCA_903910495.1 uncultured beta proteobacterium | reverse complement strand
GCGATTCCGTCGCTGTCGTTGCTTCCGGTAACCCAGTTGGCACAGGACTGAACCTCGGCCAGACTGTTGCCCATGGCCACACCCATACCCGCTGCGCGCAGCATTTCCATGTCGTTCTGCTGGTCGCCGATGGCCAGTACCTCATGGTACGCAATGCCTTGTTCGGCAATCCACTGCGCAAGACGATTAGCCTTGCTGTTGCCGGCGTGAGTGATATCCAGACGACCATTACCCGACCACTCGCAACTCAGGCCAAGACTTTGTTCAATATCTGCAATGAAGGCCTGCATGGCCGGCTCGTTGTCGCATGCCGAGGTGAACTTCCAGATCGTTGTGACCTCTTCCAGCAACCGCTCAAAGGAGTCCACCTGATCGATACGGGGACGGACCTCCTGCGGCAGAGTCGCTGACCATGCGAGCAGTCTGCGCAGATGGGGGTCTTTGTTTTCATAGGCCATGAAATCCTGGTCATAGACCATGGTGAAAATATTGTGCTTGCGTACCAACTGCAGCAAGCTGCGTGCTTCATCCCGGGTCAGCGGGTCGCTGGCCAGCGGGCGGCGGGCCCGGTAATCATACAGATAGGCACCGTTGCAGCAGATGCCGGGCAGTTCCAGACCGAGTTGGTGCCAGTAAGGATATGCCGCCACGTGATGGCGACCGGTGACGATCATCACCTGAACGCCTTGAGAGCGCACACGACGCAATGCTTCTACTGTCGCGCTGCGGATCTGCAAATGGCTGTCAAGCAGCGTCCCGTCAAGATCCAGTGCAAGCAATCGGTACTTCATTAATTCTCCAGAATGAGTTCGGACTTCGTATCAACACGCCGTTTTCCTGCACACGGCGAGAAAATTTTGGATCCACAAACAGGTGGACAGCATGGAGTATACCGGCAAGCGGGATTGAAACGATGTCATTGCCCGGAAACAACTCCGGGCAAGCTGGAATTCGGGAAGCAGATCGTCATCGTCCTGACTTGTGGGCCGGCCTTCAGGCCGACGTGCCGCCGTTGCTTGCCGGGCTCAAGCCCGACCTACAGAAAAATGGCTGAACGGTCGGTAGGCGAAGGAATCCCCTTCCGTTGACCCGGTTAACAGCGTGAGTGCGGTCACCGTTGTACGACCGTTTTGTATGATTCATCGCTCTGCTTTGCACTCAAAGGAACCGGGCAAACACGTAACATTCTTACCTGACGTCACGATTGTTGAACCTGTACCGGAGAATGGAGTCGTATTGACAGCCATTCATATTTCGCAATGCGGTACCGTATTTTACACTGTGATATAATATGGCATGATTGATATACTGTGCTACATCTGCGTTCAGCAAAGCAATCCCCTTGCCGTTTTGGTACATAATGCATCAGGAACAAGCCACACATCTGCAGATTAAGGAGAGAGGTCATGGCAGCACAACAGGAAAACAACCCGGCGTCGGCGATCAACGATACCGACCCGCAAGAAACGCGTGAATGGCAGGATGCCCTGACCGGCGTGATCGAGCACGAAGGAACGGATCGCGCCCACTACCTGATCCAGCAGATGATTGTGCAGGCGCGAGAAAAGGGAATCGACATTCCGTACAGCGCGACGACAGAATACATCAACACGATTCCGGTTGATCGTCAGACCAAGTATCCGGGCGACACCGACATCGAAATCCGGATCCGCAACTACGTCCGCTGGAACGCCATGGCCATGGTCGTAAGGGCCAATCGCGACACCAACGTCGGCGGTCACATTGCCTCATTCGCCTCCTCCGCCGCGCTTTACGACGTCGGTTTTAACTGGTTCTGGCGGGCGCAGACCGAGCAACACGGTGGCGACCTGGTTTTCTTCCAGGGGCACTCGATCCCCGGCGTTTATGCCCGTGCCCACCTGATGGGCCGCCTCTCCGACGAACAGGTCAATAATTTCCGCCAGGAAGTTGATGGCAAAGGTCTTCCATCCTACCCGCACCCCTGGCTGATGCCCGATTTCTGGCGCTTCCCGACCGTCTCGATGGGACTGGGCCCGATTCAGGCCATTTACCAGGCCCGTTTCATGAAGTACATGGAAAGCCGCGGTTTCATTGACGCCAAGGATCGCAAGGTATGGGCTTTCCTCGGCGACGGCGAAACCGACGAAGTCGAAGCCCTCGGCGCCATCGGCATGGCCTCGCGTGAAAGGCTTGACAACCTGATTTTTGTCATCAACTGCAACCTGCAGCGACTTGACGGTCCGGTGCGGGGAAATGGCAAGATCATCCAGGAACTTGAGGGCACCTTCCGCGGTGCCGGTTGGAATGTCATCAAGCTGGTCTGGGGACGCCATTGGGACATGCTGTTCGAACGCGACAAGAAGGGCATCCTGAAGAAACGCATGATGGAAGTGGTCGACGGCGAATACCAGACCTACAAGTCCAAGAACGGCGCTTATGTTCGCGAGCATTTCTTCAACACGCCCGAACTCAAGGAACTGGTCGCCGACCTGACCGATGCCGATGTCTGGCTGCTCAATCGCGGCGGCCACGACATCTTCAAGATATTCAATGCCTTCAAGGCGGCCGTCGAGCACAAGGGACAACCGAGCCTGATCCTGGCCAAGACGGTCAAGGGTTATGGCATGGGCGAAGCCGGCGAGGGCATGAACATCTCGCACCAGCAGAAGAAGCTCGACAGTAACGCGATCATGGCTTTCCGCGACCGTTTCAAGCTGCCGGTACCGGATGACCAGATCGACGCCCTGCCTTTCCTCAAATTCGCAGAAGGCTCTGCCGAACACAAATACATGCACGAGCGCCGGCAGGCGCTGGGCGGTTTCCTCACCCGTCGTCTGGACAAGGCCACCGCACTTGAAATTCCCCCGCTTGCAGCCTTCGAGACCTTGCTCAAGGCCTCCGGTGAAGGACGTGAAATCTCGACCACGATGGCCATCGTGCGCCTGC
>CAIVZW010000739.1 GCA_903910495.1 uncultured beta proteobacterium | reverse complement strand
TGCGACCATGGCCATGAATGCGAACGTATATGCCAAAATGCCCTATGACCCACAAAGAGACCTGACCCCGATCATACATACGGTAATGTTTCCTTATGCCGTAGTCATCAACGCAGCGCTACCGATTCGTACGGTAAGTGAGCTGGTGAGCTATGCCAAAGAGCATCCAGGCAAACTGGCGTATGGATCTGCCGGCAGCGGAAGCGGACATCATATGGCCGCCGAACTATTCAAGTCACAAACCGGTACGGACATGATGCACGTGCCATACAAGGGGATGGGGCCGATGGTGATCGATCTCGTCGCTGGGCATGTTCAGGTCACCATATCCGACCTAACAACTCTGATGCCACACGTCAAGACCGGAAAGTTGCGAGCACTGGCAGTTTGTAGCTCAACGCGTATCGCCGAATATCCTGATTTGCCTACAGTTGCGCAAGCGGCGGGGGCGCCAGGTTATGAAGCCGGTGGCTGGATGGGCATTGCCGGGCCAGCGGGGATGCCGCCAGCCATTGTCAAACGCTTGAACGAAGCTTTCAACAAGGCGCAGCAGGCTCCCGAAGTCAGAGCAAAGCTGATCGCGGCCAACATGATACCGGTGGGCGGAAACGAAGAAGACTTTGGTCGCTATACCCGTAACGAAAAAGCCAAGTGGGCAAAGGTCGCCAAGGCTATCAACCTAATGCCTGAGTAAAGAAATCCCCAGCAGGTGAGCCTATACCGTGTTGATCGTATTTGTGAATCAATGAACCAACAAAAGGGGACTTAACCATGGGAGTGCTTTTTAGAGAAGAGCTTAAACAGGATCGGCTGCCGGGTCGAATCATCCAACGGGCCATCGGAAAGAACTCGGCCTCGAAAAGCCAGAAGATGACCGTTTTGTTTGCGCGCTATTCATTGGAAAGTGGACCCATGGAGCCGCATCAGCATGCCGAAGAGACGGTGTACATCATCGAGGCCAGGGATGGTTGGGTTCGCAAAGGACCAACCAAGGACTGCCTCAACGAAAAGGTCATGCTCAGCAAGGATGTCATCCTGCACCTCGACGAACTTGAATGGCATGTTTTCGAATACGCCCCCGGCGGCCATATCGACGCGCTATGTATCTATGGGCAGGTGGACAACATTCGTCCGGAAGATATTCTCAACCCAGCATCACGTTAATTAAATTAGCTAGGATTTCCCATGGCAAAGAAATACATCGGCGTCATTCCTCCGATCATCACCCCTGTTGACGAGCACGAAAACGTTGACGAAAAAGGCTTTAGAAAACTGATCAGCCATTGTGTCGAAAACGGTATGCACGGAATCTTTGTGGCCGGATCGAATGGGGAGTGCTTGGCACTGACGCAAAAAGAACGCGATCGGGCCATAAAGATCGCCCTGGATGAAGTCGGGGGCCGTATTCCTGTGATGGCAGGCGTCATGGACAGCAGTACGCGACGTGTCATCGACAACATCAAGAGCCTTGAACAAACGGGTGGCCAGGCCGCAGTAATCACGCCCGTGTTTTACGCACGACATGTCACACAAGAAGAGACCGTAAGGCATTTTGAAGAAATATCACGCAAAACCGATGTTGACCTGATCATCTATAACATCCCTCCGTTCACAGGGCAAACGCTCAAGGCGGAAACCATTTTCAAGATGGCCAAGATTGACAAGGTGATCGGTTACAAGGACTCATCAGGTTCTTTCCCCGATTTCCTGAAATGCCTTGAACACTTTAAAGGGTCAGATTTTGCCCTCCTTCAGGGCGTGACCAATCTCGCCGCGGCCAGCATGCTGCTTGGTGCCGATGGTTTTATTCCAGTGATGGCACCGTTGTTTCCCCAGCCCTTCCTTCGGCTCTATGAATATGGCCGCCAAGGCAAAATTGAAAAGACTATGCATTACAACGCACTCGTTGAAGCGATAGCGAGTGTCTGGACAATGAGCAAGAGCCAGACGTCGGCTACGAAATTTGCCCTGAGCTATCTCGGATTTTTCCATAAGCGAGCGATTTTGCCCACTGAACCAACGCTTCCGGAAGAGGAGGCGAGAATGACGAAGCGTATTGAAGAAATCTTCGCCATGCTGAAAGACGAGAATTAATAGGATTATCTTTGAAATAGGCATTACTGCCGACTGAATGAGGAACACCGGTCAGTTATTCCAGCCTCACTTTACTTCAGGAATTTGTCAATGAAACCTCGGGTTCTGCAGAACGCACGTTTTAGCCCAGCCATGGAAGCCCGACTAGCGGCAGAGTTTGATATCCATCCCTTATGGACCGAAAGCGACGTCAGCGCATTTCTTGGGCAGCACGGCCACGAATTCGTCGCCGTCGCCACGACCGCCGGCATCGGTGTTGACGCCGGGCTGATTGACGCCTTGCCTGGACTTAAGCTGATTGCCAGTCGCGGTGTTGGCTTCGACAAGATCGACCTCGAAGCGGCGCGACGACGTGGCGTCGCAGTCAGCAATACGCCGAGTGTGCTGAACGATTGTGTGGCAGATATCGCCTTCGGCGCTTTGATTGCCGTGGCGCGCAATCTGTGCTTCGCCGACCGCTTCGTTCGACGTGGGGACTGGCAGCGTGGCCGTTTCCCGATGAGTACGCGGGTCAGCGGCAAACGACT
>CAIVZW010000738.1 GCA_903910495.1 uncultured beta proteobacterium | reverse complement strand
TTGTGACAGTTGCGGTCAACGACGACGATGTCGCCGGGCGCCACGGTCGAGTGCCAGACGATCTTGTTCGATGTCGACGTGCCGTTGGTGACAAAGAACAGATGGTCGGCATTGAATATGCGCGCTGCGTTGCGTTCGGAGGCGGCGACCGGACCGGTGTGATCGAGCAGTTGCCCGAGTTCTTCAACGGCGTTGCAGACATCGGCACGCAGCATGTTTTCGCCGAAGAACTGGTGGAACATCTGGCCAACCGGGCTTTTCAGGAAGGCTACGCCGCCTGAATGCCCCGGGCAGTGCCACGAGTACGAGCCGTCCGAGGCGTAGTGCGTCAGCGCCTGGAAAAACGGCGGTGGCACACTCTTCAGATAGGTCCTGGCTTCGCGCACGACATAGCGGCCGATGAACTCGGGCGTATCCTCGAACATGTGGATGAAGCCGTGCAACTCGCGCAGCACATCGTTCGGGATATGTCGCGAGGTACGCGTCTCGCCGTACAGGAAAATCGGAATATCTTCGTTGCGGCAGCGGATTTCCATGACGAAGGCGCGCAACTCGGCAATCGTTTTCTCGGCCTCGCCGGTACTGAATTCCTCGTCGTCGATGGACAGGATAAAGGCCGAGGCGCGGCTCTGCTGCTGTGCGAATGAGGTCAGATTGCCATAGCTGGTCACCCCCAGCACCTCGAAACCCTCTGCTTGGATCGCCTCGGCCAGCGCGCGAATGCCCAGACCCGAGGCGTTCTCCGAACGGAAGTCTTCGTCAATGATGATGACCGGAAATTTGAAGTGCATGGCAGCTCCTGAAAAAAGCGAACCACCAAGTCACTAAGTACACCAAAGAGCACGAAGTAATTCGGATTTTTCTTGGTGACTCTTTGTGCCCTTGGTGTCTTGGTGGTGAATCTGTTGAACTATATTTTCGGCAAGGTGACGCCGACCTGACCCTGGTACTTGCCGCCTCTATCCTTGTACGAGGTTTCGCACTCTTCATCGGACTCGAAGAAAAGCACCTGCGCAATGCCTTCGTTGGCGTAGATCTTGGCCGGCAGCGGCGTGGTATTGGAAAACTCAAGCGTCACGAAACCTTCCCACTCCGGCTCGAAGGGCGTGACGTTGACGATGATGCCGCAACGCGCATAGGTGCTCTTGCCCAGGCACACGGTCAGTACGCTGCGCGGGATGCGGAAATACTCGACGGTGCGCGCCAGGGCAAACGAGTTGGGCGGGATGATGCAGAAATCATTGACGACTTCGACGAAGGAATTCGGATCGAAGTTCTTCGGATCGACGATGGTCGAGTTGATGTTGGTGAACAGCTTGAATTCGTTCGAACAGCGGATATCGTAACCGTAACTCGAGGTGCCGTAGGAGACGACTTTCCGGCCGTCGATCTCGCGCACCTGATTCGGCTCGAAAGGCTCGATCATGCCGTGCTGCTGCGCCATGCGGCGGATCCACTTGTCGGATTTGATGGACATCGCTGATTACCCGGAAACCGTTTATTAAAGGCGGCTATTTTACGGTTTACTGGGAACTGTGGGGAAATGCTTTGATTCCCCACAGTTCAGGCCAGATTGCTCAGGTATTCTGCACCACGATATTCGGGAACTTGGTGCTCATGTCCTTGGCGCGCTCGGCCACCTTCACCGCGACGCGCCGGGCTATCGTCCGGTAGATGTCGGCGGCGCGCGAATCCGGCGCCCCGACCACCGTTGGCCGGCCGGCATCGGCCAGCTCGCGGATCGACAGCTCCAGCGGCAGTGCGCCGAGGAACTCGGCATCATAGTCCTTGCACATCTGCTCGCCGCCGCCGTGACCGAAAATATGTTCCTCGTGGCCGCACTTTGTGCAGATATGGATGCTCATGTTCTCGACGAGGCCAAGAATCGGAATGCCGACCTTGTCGAACATCTTGAGCCCCTTGCGCGCATCGATCAGGGCGATATCCTGAGGCGTGGTGACGATGACCGCGCCGGTCACAGGAACCTTCTGCGCCAGCGTCAGCTGCGTATCGCCGGTACCCGGCGGCATGTCGACGATCAGGTAGTCCACATCCTTCCAGTTGGTCTGGTTGAGCAGTTGTTCCAGCGCCTGGGTGACCATCGGCCCGCGCCAGACCATCGGCGAATCGACATCGACCATGTAACCGATCGACATCGTCTGCACCCCGTAAGCCTTCAGCGGATCCATCGACGTGCCGTCTTCCGATTCCGGCTGACGGCCGGCCAGACCGAGCATTTGCGGTATCGAGGGGCCGTAGATGTCGGCGTCAAGCAGGCCGACCGTCGCGCCTTCCTGCGCCAGCGCCAGGGCCAGATTGACCGCTGTCGTGCTCTTGCCGACCCCGCCCTTGCCGGAAGCCACGGCGATGATGTTCTTGACGCCCTTGAGCGGCTTCAGGTTACGCTGCACGGCATGGGCCACGATGCTGACTGTCACCTTGGCATCGACGCTGACGACGCCCGGGATCGCCGCTATTGCGGCACCCACTTCAGCACGTATCGACGCGATCTGCGTTTTTGCCGGATAGCCGAGCTCGATGGTCAGCGACACCTTGCCGTCGTCGACCTTGATGTTTTTCGCCGAACGCGTCGAAACGTAGTCCTTCTTCGTGTTGGGGTCGATCAGATCTTTCAGCACCGCCTGTACGGCTTCCATCGTTACTGCCATTCTGCACTCCTTGTTGAGATACCCGAGTAATTTTGTCTAGTTTACCTGAAAACAGCCCTCACCCCAACCCTCTCCCGCGGGAGAGGGGGAAAACCCGAGCCCTCTCCTGCGGGAGAGGGTGCGCGGCAGCGCGGTGAGGGCAACCGGCGCATGAAGTTCAATAGCCTGCCGGAGGCTGCACTTTGCTAGAATGCTGCTTTGCCGCGAGCGGCACCACCAACGCTTCACCGGAATTCCTGATCGCCACCCATGACCCGTAAAATCCTTGTCACTTCCGCCCTGCCCTACGCCAACGGCGCCATCCACCTCGGCCACCTCGTTGAATACATCCAGACCGATATCTGGGTGCGCTTCCAGAAGATGCAGCCGAAGGATAAAGTCAGCGAATGCTGGTACGTCTGTGCCGACGATACGCACGGCACACCGATCATGCTGCGTGCGGAAAAGGACGGCATCACCCCGGAAGCGCTGATTGCCCGCGTGCATGGCGAACATTCGCGCGACTTTGCCGGCTTCCATGTCGCTTTCGACAATTTCCATACGACGCACTCAGTCGAGACCCGCGACTGTGCCAACCGAATCTATGCCCGTTTGCAGCAAGCCGGGCTGATCGAAAAGCGCAGCATCGAGCAGTATTACGACCCGGTCAAGCAGATGTTCCTGCCGGATCGCTTCATCAAGGGCGAGTGTCCCAAGTGCGGCGCCAAGGATCAGTATGGCGACAATTGCGAAAGCTGCGGTGCGGCCTACACGCCCAATGACCTGAAGGATCCCTACTCGGCCATCTCCGGCGCCAAACCGGAACTGCGCAGCTCCGACCATTATTTTTTCAAGCTCTCCAGCCCCGCTTGCCAGAGCTTTCTGCGCCGCTGGACGCGGGAAACCGGCCGCCTCCAGCCGGAAGCCGCCAACAAGATGCAGGAATGGCTGGGGTTTGACGAAACTGCGGACGGTGAAAACAAGCTCACCGACTGGGACATCTCGCGCGACGCGCCCTACTTCGGCTTCGAGATCCCCGACGCACCGGGCAAGTACTTTTATGTCTGGCTTGACGCCCCGATCGGCTACATGGGTTCGTTCAGGAACCTCTGCGACCGCCAGGGCATCGATTTTGACGCGTACTGGAAAGCGGATTCATCGACCGAGCTCTATCACTTCATCGGCAAGGACATTCTTTACTTCCACGCTCTGTTCTGGCCGGCAGAACTGGAGCACGCGGGTTATCGCACGCCGACCGGCGTCTTTGCGCACGGTTTCCTGACCGTTGACGGGGCCAAGATGTCCAAGTCGCGCGGCACCTTCATCACCGCCGAGAGCTATCTGCAGCAGGGGCTCAACCCCGAGTGGCTGCGCTACTACTACGCCGCCAAGCTGAACAGCGCGATGGAAGACATCGACCTCAACCTT